>DASZIT010000016.1:0-46329 GCA_035948855.1 Acidimicrobiales bacterium
GGCGACGATCAGTTTCTGGCCCGGGGCGCCATGGTCGACGTGGTCATGCCGGGCCGCGACGCCGGCACCGGGGGACCGGTGAGGTTCCGGCAGGTGGGTCCGGTCCTGGCCGGGATGGTCCGGCCGGAGGGCGCGGTGGAGGTCCGCTCACCGACGACGTCCGACGCCGACCGCCTGTTGGACATGGCCGGTATCCCGCCCGGGCGGGTCGCCGAACTGAAAGCAAAGGGAGTACTGGCATGAGCGGTATCGGCGAAGCGGACATCGACAAGCTGGTCGGGGTCGAGCAGTACATCGAGGTGGGGGAATTCCCGGTGGAACGCGGCTACATCTGGACGACCTGCTCGTCGGTGGAGAACGGCAACCCGCTGTTCTGGGACGACGCGGTGGCCGAGCAGGTGACCGGCGGCCCCATCGCCCCGCCGTCGATGGCGTCGGTCTGGTTCCGGCCCCATCACTGGGCGCCCGGCCGCAGCCAGGCGGCCCTGCCCCTGCAGGTCCATTTCGACCTCAAGGAAGGGTTGGGCCTGCCCGAAGCGGTGATGAGCGACAACACCATGGTCTTCCATGAACCGGTGCGGCCGGGGGACATCCTCCGGACCAGCCAGATCCTCCGGTCGGTGAGCGACGAGAAGATCACCCGGCTCGGGACCGGCCGGTTCTGGGTGATCGATGTCGAGTACCAGAACCAACGCGGCGAACTGGTGGCGGTGGAGAGCTACACCGGCTTCGGCTACCGCCGCGCCGATGGACCCTCCGCCGGCGACCCGGTGGCAGCCGAGAAGACCGGGGCCGGCCGGTGAGCACGACGACCACGCCGAGTCGGCTGCATGCCGACGTCCACCCCGGCGACCGGCTTCCCGAGCTCGCCTATCCGGTCACCGCCACCACCGTGGTGCTGGGTGCCCTGGCCTCCCGGGACTGGCGGCCGATGCACCACGACAAGGATTTCGCCGTCAACCGGAACGGCACCCAGGACATCTTCCTCAACACCCCCAACCAGGCGGCCTGGTTCGAGCGATTCGTCACCGACTGGACCGGCCCCTACGGCCGCTTGCAGCGGATGACCTTCCGGATGCTCGGCTCGGTGTTCCCGGGCGACACCATGGTCTTCCGGGGTGAAGTCACCGACACCGGGGTCGACGCCGCCGGGTGCGGCTGGGTGGCCATCGACATCTCGCTGACCGTCGGCGGGGACGCCAAGACCACCTGTCAGGCCCGGGTCGCCCTCCCGCTCTCCGTCCAGGACAACCCCTGGGCCCGCAAGGGCGACCAGTGGCAGCCATGAGCCTCATCCCCCCAGCAGAGGAGTACTGACCATGTTGGACCTCAAATTCAGCGCCGAGCAGGAGATGCTGCGCCAGACGGTGCGAGGGGTGTGCGCCACCACCAGCCCCCTGAGCGTGGTCCGCGAGCTCCAGGACGACCCGGTCGGGTACTCGGCCGACCTCTGGAAGCAGCTGGCCCACCTCGATCTCATCGGGCTGCAGCTCCCCGAGGAGTACGGGGGTTCGGGCATGACCGCCATCGAGGGTGTGGTCGTCTACGAGGAGTTCGGCCGGTCGCTGGCCCCCTCGCCCCATTTCGTGAGCTCCGCGCTCAGCGGTGGCGCCCTCGCCCGATCCGGGAGCCAGGCGATGAAGACCGAGTGGCTCCCGAGGATGGTGAGCGGCGAGGCCATCCTGACCCCGGCCTGGCTGGAGCCGGAGAACGGGTTCGGGCCCAAGGGGATCCAGCTCCGGGCCGAGCCCGACGGCGACGGGTTCCGGCTGTCCGGGGTGAAGCGTCACGTCGGCTTCGCCCGGGCGGCGACCCGTCTGCTGGTGCTGGCCCGCACCGGTGACGGCCGGGAGGACATCGACCTGTTCCTGGTCGATCCCAACGCCCAGGGGGTCACCCTCAGCCAGCACCTGACCATCGCTTCCGACGCCCAGTACCGGGTCGATTTCGACCGGGTCCGGGTGACCGCCGACGATCGGGTCGGCGCGGCGGGTTCGGGCTGGTCGACTTGGAACGCGGTCATGCACGAGGGGATCATCCTGGCTGCCGCCCAGGCGGTGGGCGGGGCCCAGTACGCGTTGGAGATCACCGTTCAGTACGCCAAGGACCGCCATCAGTTCGACAAGCCGCTCGGCGCCTTCCAGGCTCTCGCCCACTACCTGGCCGACAGCGTGACGGCCGTCGACGGCGCCGAAGTGCTGGTGCACGAGGCGGCGTGGGCCAGTGCCACCGGCGGGGACATCTCCAAGCTGGCCCCGATGGCCAAGCTCTTCGCCGCCAACACCTACCGGCAGGTGACCGCCACCGCCCAGCAGATCTTCGGGGGGATCGGGTTCACCCTGGAGTTCGACATCCAGCTGTACTTCCGGCGGGCCAAGCAGCTCCAGATCTCGTGGTGGGACAGCCGCTATCTCGAGGACCTGGTGGCCGCGGCGGTGCTCGACGCCTGAGCCAGCCGCGCCGCCTGTTACCACCGATGCCGGTTGGCGAGCAACCGTAACTGCCGTTTCACCACCGTGCGGTCGGCGCTACCGTGAATTCTGCGGCCGGGTGACCGGCCGCCGGGAGCAGAAAGGCACGGGATGACGACAGCTCAGGTACCAGCCACGGTGACCCAGGATCCGGCCGGGTCCTCCCAACGTGGGGCGCTGTTCCGTTTCCTGTTCGTCCATGAGGTCGACGAGTATCCGGGGGCGGGAAAGCGGACGGGGTTTCTGGCCCTGGCCGTGCTCGCCACCGTCGTTCTCTACTACACCTATTACACCCAAACCGGAGTCACCCCCAACATCCTCCGGTACTTTCACATGTCCTTCAGTTTCTACGTGGGCATCGTGATCGTCTCCAACCTCATCGGGGCGTTCGCCTCGCTCCCGGCCAGTCAGACCGACCGGCTGGGTCGGACCAACGTGGTCATCTACGGGCTCCTGATCGTCGGGCTCCTGGTGACCTTCGGGGTGCCGAATGTGACGACCGAGTGGGGATTCGCCATCGTCATCTCGGCCATGGGCCTGGTGGAGGGGGCGATCCTGGTGGCCACCCCCGCGCTGGTGCGCGACTTCAGCCCCCAATTGGGAAGGGCCTCGGCCATGGGGTTCTGGACGGTCGGACCGGTGGCCGGCAGCCTGATCACCAGCATCGTCGCCACCCACACCCTGACCCACTTCGGCGATTGGCAGAGCCAGTTCATCATCTCGGGCATCAGCTCGCTGGCCGTCTTCGCCGTCTGCCTGTTCCTCTTGAAGGACCTGTCGTCCCGGTTGCGCGATCACCTGTTGGTCTCGACCCGCGACCAGCTGCTGGTCGAGGCCAAGACCCGAGGCCTGTCCGAAGCCGAATTGTTGTCGGCCACCAAGCGACCGTGGTCGCAGATACTCCGATGGGACCTGATCGGGTCGGCCGCCGGGATCTCGGTGTTCCTGTTGGTCTACTTCGCCGCCGCCGGGTTCTTCACCATCTTCTACTCGACTACCTTCAAGAACCCCGACGGGTCCAACTTCTCGGTCACCCAGGCCAACGGGCTTAACGTGTGGTTCTGGGGGGCGGACGCCATCGCCCTGATCGTCTTCGGCATCCTCTCCGACCGGCTGCGGGTCCGGAAGCCGTTCATGCTGATCGGCGCGCTCGGGGCCATCGCCATGCTCATCGTCTTCCTCATGCAGGCCAACAACGCCAACACCGGTTACTACACCCTGGCCGTGATCGAGGTGTTCCTGGCCATGTTCCTGTCCATCACCTACGCCCCGTGGATGGCCGCCTACACCGAGACGGTGGAGGCCAAGAACCCGGCGCTGGTGGGCACCGGCCTTGCCCTCTGGGGATGGATCATCCGTCTGGTGGTGGGCATCTCCTTCATCTTCCTTCCCGTGGTGATCAACAGCGTCAACCCGGTGGTCGACAACCAGCCCCTCGCCATCAGCACCATCCCCGGGACCACCACCAACGTCCAGCAGTTCCTCCTCCAGCATCCGCAGTCGGTGGCCTTCGCCCAGGCCCACGCCCCCCTGTTGAAGATCCTCAGCGAACCCCAGAACGCGCCGATCGTCACCGCCCTGGCCGCCAGTCCGACCGCGGCCAACATCACCCGGGCCGAGAAGGCGCTCGGGTCCCAGGTCTTCGGGCAGCTGGTCATCTACCAGAGCCAGTTGAAGACGCTGGTGGTCCCGTACGCCAACCAGCTGAACTACCTGGCCGCCCACCAGGCCCAGCTCACCGCGCTGCAGAACGGGGTCAACGCCTCCCCCAAGCAGTGGCAGCACTGGTTCTGGGTGTCGATCGGCGGCATGGTTCTCTTCATCCCGAGCATCTTCCTGATCAAGGGACGGTGGAGCCCGGCCCGGGCCAAGCGCGACAAGAGCGAGCATGACCAGCGGGTGGCGGCCGAGCTGAAGGAGCTGGTCGGGTCGGACGCCTGAATGCCCAGCTGAATGCCCCGCTGACCTAACCCAATTCGACCACCCCAGAGGCCATACCCGGTTTTGTCACACCCCCCCTTTACCCTGGTGGTTGTGAATAACACCAGTGTGATTCGTCCGGGCTTCGCGGTGATCGACGTGGAGACCACCGGGTTTTCGGCCACCAACGACCGGATCGTGGAGCTGGCGGTCGTCGTCATCGATCCGGCCGGGGTCGAGGTGGATGCCTTCTGCACCGTGCTCGATCCCGGCTGTGATCCGGGCCCCACCCACGTCCACGGGATCACTGCCGCCATGGTCACCGGTGCACCCACGTTCGGCCACGTCCACCCCTTCCTGGCCGAGATGCTGTCGGGCCGGGTCATCGTCGGCCATAACGTGGGCCGCTTCGATCTCGGGTTCATCCGGGCCGAGTGCCAGCGGTACGGCGGGGACAGCCTGGTGGTCGGCGAGGTGCCGATCGTCGACACCCTGATGGTGGCCCGCAGCCAGATGGACCTGTTCGGCAAGGCCAAGCTGGTGGACTGCTGCGACTATTTTGGCTTGACCTGGACCGACCACCACAGCGCGTTGGGAGACGCCCGGGTCACCGCGGCATTGTTCACCGCCATGGCCGACAAACTCGGGCGCGACGCGCTGGAGATCTCGGAATTGCTGGCCCGGGCCGCGAGGGTCGGATGGCCGGGGGCGGCGTCTGCCCGCCCTTCCGTCCGAGATCGCCGGTGCTCAGAGTTCTGGGGCGATGTCGGCTTCGGAGATGATGACAACCGGTTGCGACCCGCGCTGACGGGCGGTCGCCAGTAGTTCCCCGGCACCATCGGCGCCGATCTCGCCCACCACCAGTTTGGTCTGGGACAACACCACCACCCCGGTGATCAGCACGGCCAGAGCAATGCACTCCACTACCGTCCGGAGCAGGCCGCCACGGAGCCGGTCACCGAACAGGTTGATCCCAATGAGGATGCTGACCAGCGGGTTCACCGTGACCATCGTTGTCCGTGACGCGGTGATGGGCCCGGCGTGCAACGCGTTCTGGATCAGAAAGACGGTCCCGATCCCGGTGACCGCCAGCAGGTAGGGCTGGGCGTGGGTGAAGACGTGTCCCCAGCCGCGGGAGACGAAGATGGTGGTCGACTTGGTCAAGGCGGCACTGAACGCCGCGGTGATGGCGGTGGCGGTGCCGAAGGCGGCGGCCCGCCACCAGCGGGGACCCCGCAGGCCGGCCAGGATGAACCCGGTGATGCCCACGATCAGGAGCGCCGATGCCACGATCCACTGCCGGTTGTCGGGGTTCAGGTTGCCCCCGCTCGGATGGGCGGCCAGAAAGAACCCGCCGAGTCCGGCCACGATGGCGACCGAGCCGGCCCACTCCCGCCATCCCAGGTGATAGCGGAACCAGACGGCGAGGATGAGCAACAGGAACAGCAGTTCGGTGGTGAGCACCGGCTGGACCACACTCAGCTGGCCCAGACGCAGGGCGGTGGCCTGGAGGCCGAAGAGCACCAGCATGAGGGCGAATCCGACCAGCCAGATCTTGCGGCGCACGGCGTGGGCCATCAGGCTCAACCGCATGGCCGCGGACGCTGGCGCCGACTCCACCCCGATCCGCTGCAACACCGAGGTGAGGGCAGCCACGAAGGCGGCGGTCACCGCCAGGACGTAGGACACCCGATAGTTGTAGCGCGTCGGCGACCGGGCTGCCCAGCCCCTGCGTCGGCCTTCGTCGATCCACCCGGCCGGGCCCAAATCCGCCGCCACCGGCCTGACCCGGCGGAACACCAACCTCTCAGTGATCGAGCCGCCGGTGATCGAGGCGAACATCTTCATCGGCGGCGTCGCTTATTCCGGTCGGGGTTCGACCGCCGCGGATGAGGGTGGGGGCTAGGCGACCACGTCGCTCTCGTCGTCGCATCCGCCCGGTGTGGACGTCTCTCCGTCCTCGGGCATGTAGAGCCCGAGTGAGTATCCGTCCAGAAAGGCGTCGGCCTCCCGTCGGCGCGGATAGCGGTTCTCCAGTGCCTTGAAACGGTGGTTGTGGTTGGGCTCGATGAGGTGGGCCAACTCGTGGACGATGACCGCGTCGAGGACCCAACCGGGAGCCAGCCGGAGCCGCTCGGAGATCCGGATCTCGCGTGTCAGCAGCGTGCACGATCCCCAGCGCTTGGTCTGGGCGGTGGACCAGCGGATCGAAGCCGCCCGGATGCCGTCGAGATAGCTGTCGCCCAACACCGTCGCCCGCTCCTCGAGATAGGCATCGGAGGCGTGGAGATGCGGGCGGTGTCGTTGCAGCCGGCGGGCCAGGTGGTCCACCATCTCGTCCCGGTCGGCCCCACGGAGGTGGGAGGGGACGACCACGATGATGCGGTCGCCTTCCCAGTGGGCCCCGGCCGTCTTCTTCCTTCGGGTGCTGACCCGAATTTCGACGTCCGGTCGGAACAGGTCAGGGGGTTCTGTGGTGTAGGTCATGGGAGGGGAAGGTACGGCGGGGGTGTGACAGCCCCGGGTATACGACGAGATCTTAAGAAACCGCGGGCCCAACCTGGTGGATCTCCGTCTCCGGGCCGACGGCGAATGGGACCCGCCGGAGGTGGGCGATACGCTGGGAGTGTGCAGCGATTCTTCACTCCCCGCCGCGTCGGGATGCACATCACCCTCCTGGTCCTGCTGCCGACGTTTGCCGTGCTGACCTGGTGGCAGTTCGAACGGGCCTACAACGGGAACACGCTGAGCTGGGCCTATACCTTCGAGTGGCCGCTGTTCGGCGGGTACGCCATCTACGTCTGGTGGCAGCTGATCCACGACGACCCCACCGTGTTCACCCGGCGCCGCCAGGCGGCGAGGCGCGGCCCGGACGGTGAGCTTTTGGGCCCGGAGGAGGAGCCGGGCTGGGCGCTCAGCGGGAGTCGGCGATCGAGACGCCATGCCGCCGTGGTGGCCACCGCCGACCCCACCACTGGGGCCGCGACCACAGTTGGCTCGCCGGAGGACCATCCACCGTCGGGGCCGGGAGCCGAGCACCAGCTCACCGGGACCGAAGTCGAGATCGACGTCGAGGACGATGACGGGGAGGACCCCGAGCTGGCCGAGTACAACCGGTATCTGGCCGAGCTCAACGCCGGCCCGGACAGGAAGCGATGGTAGACGTGCCCGAAACCGGGTCGAACGCTCAAGCACCCAAGACAAGGACCAGGAGTGCCGACCCGATCGGCGGAGCCATGTTCCGCTACCGGGTCATGGCCTACATCGTGGGGACCGCCCTGGTGATCCTGGTGTTCGTGGCCATCCCGCTGCAGTACTGGGGGCATCACAAGATCGTCGCCGAGATCGTCGCCCCCATCCACGGCTACCTCTACATCGTCTACCTGATCGCTGGAGCCGACCTGGCCCGCCGGGCCCACTGGCATCTGGGCCGGATCCTGTTCGTGGTCTGCGGCGGATTCGTGCCGTTCCTCGCCTTCTTCGTGGAACGCTGGATCACCCGCAGGATGAACGCCGAGCGCGCCGCCGACGCCGCATCCCTGGAGCCGGCCGGCCTGGATCCCGCCGCCCGATAACCGGGCCGCCGCCGGCCCAGATTGCCGGCATCATCCGGATGGGTCAGGTGCCGCTCGGGTGATGGGGGACGACGGTACCGACCTCGTAGCTGAGGCGGAGCACATAGGTCTCGAGGAGTTGGATGGCCCGCAACCCCACGGTCAGCTGGAGCCAGGCGACGCCCGGCTGGGTCGGGTCGTCGACGAAACTGGCGGTTGCAGTATCCACGATCGCCCGGACGTCGGCCACCAGCGGGGTGTGCCCCACCGGCACCACCGTGCAGGCAGCGCAAGCCTCGGAGGTCAGGTCCGCCCGCGGGTAGGGAAGGCTGTCCGGCACGAAGACCTGGAAGCTCCCCTCGGTCTGGGTAGGCCCCTGGTTGGTGTCAACGGATACGTCGAGTAGGCCGCGGTAGTCGGTGGAGTGCAGGGCGATGCCGGAATCGGGCGAGGCCACCACGACATCGATGCGTGGGCTCGGGTTGCAGCCGCGGACGACGAAATTGGCCATCCGGAAACGTCAGCGGGCGCCCCGCACCAGGGCGCCCGGTCGGGCCCCGGTGTCCTTTCCGTCCGAGAAGGTGGTGACCCCCGACTTGATGGTCTCGACGTAGCCGGTGGCGTCCTGGACCAGCCGCATCCCCCCGGCCGGGAGGTCGGCGATCACCGTGGGATTTCCCAGCTGCAGACCGTCGTAGTCGATGAGGTTGAGGTCGGCGATGGCCCCGGCTTCGAGGGTGCCCCGGTCGGAGAGCCCGTAGAGCCGGGCGGTGTCGTGGGTCTGCTTCTTCACCATCCACTCGAGCGGCAGCCGCTCGCCGCGTACCCGGTCGCGGGTCCAGTGGGTGAGCATGAAGGTGGGCTGGGAGGCGTCGCAGATGACCCCGCAGTGGGCCCCCCCGTCGGCCAGGCCGGCCACCGAACGAGGGTGGAGGAGCATGTCCCGGGCCGGCTCGAGGTCACCGTTGGCGTAGTTCAGGATCGGCACGTAGAGCAGCCCGTGCCCGTCGTCGTCGAGCATCGCCTCGTAGGCGACCTCGAGCGGGGTCCGCCCGGAGGCGGCGGCCATCCCGGCCAGCGACCGCTCGGGCCCCGGTTCGTACTCCGGGGGGCTCCCGAGCGCGTAGGTGGAGCGGTAGGCCTGCTCCATCCGGGCTCGGGAACCGGGGCTCTCCGGGATCCACGACTCGATGGACAGCCGGACGTCCGGGCGGCGGAGGCCCTTGATGAGCTCGGCGGGGGCCAGCCCCTTGGCTTTGAGGTCCTGGTAGGCCGGAATCTGGTCGAACAGGCTGAACGAGGTGAAGTGCCCGGACAGCAACCCGGTGGCCCGGCCGCCAACCTGGGGCCAGATGTCGGCTCCTTCCGAGGCCGCCCGCAGCGACTCGTCCATCAGCTCCCGCCAGAGGTCGGGGGCGGAGTCGACCTGGACCAGGGCGAAGGTGACCGGTCGCTGGATGGCGATCGACAGCCGCCGCATCCAGTCGACTTCCTTGGCCGGCCCGATGAGGTCTTCTCCGGCCACTCCGGCGGGAGCCAGTTCGAAGACCCCGGTCTTCAGTTCCCCGAGGGCACTCCCGATACCGAACAGCTCGTCCTCGGCCGCGTAGGTCCCGGGCACCGGCTCCCCGTCGATGGCGGTGTGGGCGATGGTCCGCGAGGTGGAGAAGCCGAGGGCTCCGGCGGCGATGGCCTCCTTCACCAGATGTTTCATGGCGGCGATGTCCTCGGGATTGGCCGGCTCGTTGCGGGCGCCGCGCTCACCCATCACGTAGGAGCGGACGGCGCCATGGGCGATCTGGGTGCCGACGTCCAGCGTCCAGCTCCGCCGACCGAGGGTGTCGAGGTACTCGGGGAAGGACTCCCACTCCCAGGCGATGCCTTCGGCCAGCGCCGAACCCGGGATGTCCTCGACCCCTTCCATGAGGCCGATCAGCCACTGGTGTTGATCGGGTCGGGCCGGGGCGAAGCCGACGCCGCAATTGCCCATGACGATGGTGGTCACCCCGTGCCAGCTACTGGGGGCCAGCACCTCGTCCCAGGTGGCTTGGCCGTCGTAGTGGGTATGGATGTCGACCCACCCCGGGGTGACCAGCAACCCGTCGGCGTCCACCGTCCGGGAGCCGTTCACCCCGGGAAAGGCTCCGACTCCGGTGATCCTGCCGTCGTCCACCGTGATGTCCGCGGTCCGTGCCGCCGCTCCGGTGCCGTCGACGACGGTCCCCCCTCGGATGACAAGATCGTGCATAGCGAGATCCCCTCCCGGTGTCGAACCTCTTCGAACCTCTTCGATGCCCGCCCTACCCTACTGGCGATCAACCCCTTGGCCAGGAGGGATCGAGTAGGTCACCTGCGCCTTGGCGATGACCGCTTTATTGCCTTCGGAAGCCATGGCCACCTCCACAACGGCCAACCGCGTCCCCAGCTTCAACACGGTTCCGGTGGCCACCACGTCGACGAGCGCGGGTTTGCGCAAGAAGTCGATGTGGAGGCTGGTGGTCACCGCCAACGGCACCGGCCCGATGTGGCCGACGATGGCGAGCCAGGCGGTGCAGTCGGCCAGGGACATCAACGCCGGACCCGAGACGGTATCGCCCGGCCGACCATGGGACGGCAGGATCGGCAGTCGAACTCGGATGGTGTCGTCGTGCATGTCCTCGACCACGAAGGCAGGGGGGTCGAGCGGGAACCCGTCCAGGAGAAATTGCTGGAGTTCGGCGACCGTCATCTCTGGCATGTCCAACCGTATCGGTTGACGGGTTGGGCGCTACCCGGTGGCGAAGTCACCGTGGCGACCGGTACCGGCGTTGAAGCGGGCGGCGCCTTCGAGGGTCTCGCCGCTGGCGATGGTGACCAGACCGTGGCGAACTTCGTTGACCACCGCCTGTGGCTCCCCGAGGTCCCACTGCTCGATGGCCGAGAGTCGGTCGTGCCGCATGCAGCTCTGGGGAAAGCCCGCCAGTTGATGCGCGAGTTCGAGCGCCTGGTCCAACGCCGCACCCGGTTCGGCGAGCCGGTTGACCAGGCCCATGGTCAGCGCCTCTTCGCCGCCCACCCCGCGTCCGGTCAGGATCAGATCCATGGCCCGGCTGTGACCGATGAGGCGGGGGAGTCGGATGGTCCCGAGATCGATCAGCGGGACGCCGAACCGCCGGCAGTAGACGCCCAGGGTGGCGTCGGTCGCGGCCACCCGCAGGTCGCACCACAGGGCCAGCTCGAGGCCCCCGGCCACCGCGAATCCTTCGATGGCGGCGATGACCGGCTTCGAGAGTCGGAGGCGGGAGACTCCCATCGGGGCGTCGCCTACCTCGGTGACCTGGTTGCCTCGGCCCTCGGTCAGACCCTTCAGGTCGGCGCCGGCGCAGAAGGTGCCGGAAGCACCGGTGAGAATCGCCACTGACGAGTCACGATCGGCGTCGAAGGTCCGGAAGGCATCGGCCAGTGCAGCCGCCGTCACCCGGTCCACCGCGTTGCGCCGCTCCGGACGGTTGATGGTGATGATGCGGACGCCACCGTCGTCGGCAACGGAGATCTGGTCGTGATCGCTGGGCATCCTGCGTCTCCTCGCTCTGGCCCCGGATACATGACGTCGGGTGCCAGGTTGCCCAACTATTGCATGCCATTTCGAGCGGTAGGGCGGGGAGTCCCCGCCGTACGGTGGCGGCCGACGGCCACTGGCGCGAGGCGGTTGGTTCTCGCCTTCCCGCGAATCGCAGGCTTAGGCGGCCTGGATGTGCGGAAGTGCTCGCGACTGGTGCACCGGTGCGGCGTCCGGAATCGGGTCGTGGGCGCCGCGGCGTCGAGAAGTCATCGCACTGAGAACCATGATCAGCGGGCCTATCCACAACGCGAGAAGGCTGGCACCGACGCTGAGGGCGGCCCGGCGGCCTGGAAATGACTGCGACTCGTGATCTATCGGGTCGGCTTCTTCGAACGGGATGCTCGACAAGGCGTTCACCTTTCGTATGCCCCCCCGAACAATTGGCGCCCCCGTTCTACCCGCTCGGCGGCAGGATAAAACCGCGCCCGTCGATAGTTGCGCCCCGGCCTGGACTTTTCGGGGCGGCCGTCAATTGAGTCCGCACTGGGCTAGCCGGGATGCCCGGCTTCGATGTCACTTGTCTGCTTGGCGGTGAGCTGGCCTTCCTCGGGCCCGAATCCCCCGTTGATCGGAGCGACCAGAAACGCGACATGGTCGCCGACGTCGTGGGTGGCCAGAACCGTTCCTTCCATCCATGCCGCGCATCGTTGCAACAGTGGCACTCCGGTTGTCCCGGTCGTCCACTCGCACTTGCTGAACTTGTCCGACATGTCCCCCGTGAGATGTCCGAACAAGACGGCTAGGTCGTGCTGCTCCGAGCCGAGTAGGTGGAGGGACAGTCCTTCCGAGCTCTTCGCCACTTCGTAGGTGTGATTGGCCTTCGAAATGCAGATCAGGAACCGAGCCGGGTCGAGGCTGCACTGGGTCACGTAGCCGGCAACACATCCGGCCCTCTCTTCGCCGTGGCGGGCGCAGATGACGTAGATCGGATTGTCGACCCGTTCGGTAAGCGCCGCGGCTGGGTTTTCGGTGGACACCGAAATCAGACGAACTCGAGGGCCGTCATGTGCCGCGCCTACCGCTGGTGACGGCGCTGCTGCGCCTCATGAGCGGCGGCGGTGGCCCGGGCCTTCTCTGCCTGAGCCTCCTTCTTGGCCACGTCACGCTGCGCATCGGCCTTCTGTTGCTGGGCTTGTCCCTCCTTGCGCAACTCGTCCTTGTCCGCCAATGCCCCGGCCGCTTCCTTTACCTTTCCCTTGACTCCTTCGACGATCCCCTTGGCTCCGGTTTGAGCAGCATTGTCCTTCTCAACCATGTGGTTACTCCTTGTCGGTGTAGGCAACGTTGGTGTTCGAGGCATTCGATGTTGTACCCGCGGCGGGAGTTCGAAAAACATGGTCCGTGTTCGATTGCGGTTCGTGCTCCATGACGAGGCACAGCGTCGATCGCTCGGTTGCGCGCAGGTTCGGGGCGGTAAATGGGTAGGTGGCGGCATGCGAACATAGGAGGATCGATTGTCACCGCGGGATTGGAGCGACAAGCGGGAACGTCAGTACAAGCACATCAAGAAGGGATTGGAAGATCGCGGCGAACGCGAGTCCAGAGCCGAAGAGATCGCGGCTCGTACCGTCAACAAGGAGCGAGCCAGGTCGGGTGAGGCGGAAACCTCCAGTCGAACGTCGACGGGGGACATCTCCTCTGGACGGCGGGGCGGCTTGCGCTCGCACCGGGGGGCGGGCGGGAGGACCCGCGACCAGCTCTACGAGGAGGCTCGGCGGAAGCGGGTGAAGGGCCGCTCGACCATGAACAAGGCGGAGCTCGAGAAGGCCGTCGGCCGGGTAGGCAATGATGCGCCCGCCCATGACCTGGCGGAACGAGGAGTGGGCCCGGGTGGGAGCCGAGCGACAGAAACGAACGTGTGTTCGTATACACTCGGACCGGAATGTCAGCCCTGCAAGGTTCACTCTTCGATGTCGGCGAGGAAATCGGGATCCGCTCCCTGGAGGCGGTGGAGCGGACTGACCTGAGCGATGGAGCCTGGGTCGAACTGCTCCCCGGCTGGGTCATCGGCGCTGCCCCGTTGTTCGAACAGTTGGTGGACGCGGTTCCCTGGAAGTCGGAACGCCGGAAGATGTACGACCGTACGGTGGATGTGCCCCGTCTCTTGGCCTTCTATGGCGAGGACGAGGCGCTGCCCCATCTGGTGTTCAACGAGGCCAAGGCCGCACTCAGCGCCCACTTTGGCGACGAGCCAAGTGGTCCGTTCCTCACCACTGGGTTCTGTCTCTACCGGGACGGCCGGGACGGCGTTGCCTGGCATGGGGACACCATCGGGCGGAGCAGCACCGTCGACACCTTGGTGGCGATCATCTCGCTGGGTGCCCGGCGTCGCTTGCTGCTCCGGCCGAAGGGGGGCGGTCCGGCGCGCCGGTTCGAGGTCGGTGAAGGGGACCTGCTGGTCATGGGCGGAAGTTGTCAACGGACCTGGGAACACACCATCCCCAAGACGGTCCGGCCGGTGGGGCCACGCATCAGCGTCCAGTTGCGCCCGCGAGGAGTTTCCTGATTGCACTGTCGGCACGAAGGCGGACTCGAAGACCCCTTCGATCGGGGTGGGCTCAGGTTGACACGAGACCCATATCAATTTCACACCAGACGGACTTGCCGTGCTCGGTGGGACGGACCCCCCACTGCCTGGCGATAGCCGAGACGAGCTGCATTCCACGACCATGTTCGGCATCCAGGTTGGGTTGCAGGCGGCGGGGGACCGTGGTGGTGCCGTCATGAACGGCAACGACCAACCGATCAGAAGTGCGGCTCAGCCGGAGTTCGATCGGCGACCGGCTGTGGAGGATGGCGTTGGTGACGAGTTCGCTGACCACCAGCACCAGATCACCGATCACATCGGGGGCGATTGCCCAATCGGTGAGCACGTGTTCGGCAAACCTTCGGACTCCGGCCACCGATTCTGCGACCGCGGGGACGGCCACGACGACGAATCCCGTCTCCGGACCGTCGCCGGGGACTTCGGCGACGAGTACCGCCACATCGTCGTCGGACCCTTCGGGGAGCAGCGCCTCGACCAACGCCAAGGGTAGATCCTCGACCTCTCCTCGATTGGCGGCAATCGCACCTTCAAGGTCGCGGATCCCATCCTCGATGTCGTTGCCCCGCTGCTCCACCAAGCCGTCGGTGTACAGAGTCAGGACGTCACCCGCAGATAGATTCAATCGGGTCTCCACCAGATCGTGGGGCCCGGTACCCAGTGGCGGCCCGAAGGTTCCGGTGAGCCGCCGGGTTGGTCCGCCCGCGGACCGCACCAGCGGCGGGAGATGCCCGGCGTTGGCATAGATCAGGCTCTGGTCTTCCGGGTTGAACACCGCATAGACGCAGGTGGCGATCTTCTCCTCGCTGATGTCGCGAATAGTGGCGTCCAGATACTCGAGGACCCGGGAGGGTGACAGGTCGAGTTGGGCGTAGGCCCGGATGGTTGCCCGGAGTTGACCCATGACGGCCGCGGCCCGAACGCCCCGGCCCATGACGTCACCGACAACCAGAGCGGTACGCCCGCGATCCAACTCGATGACGTCGTACCAATCGCCTCCGACCCGAGCGTCGTCGACGCCGGCCTGGTAGTGGGTCGCCACCTTCAACTGTTGAGGCGCGAAGGTGTGCTCCGGTAGGAGGCTCCGCTGCAATTCTTCCGCGATCAGTTTCTCGCGGGCCGCCGCCTCCTTCTCGGCCGCGACAACGTCCGCCGCCTCCTTGGCGCGAATCCGCTCGGTGATGTCCTGGATGCTTCCTCGCAGCCCTGCCGGTTGGCCTTCCGTGTCCCTCACCATCTCGCCCACCGTGTGATAGGTCCGTTCATCCCCTTCGATGGCTCGCACCCGTACTTCGAAGTTGATCACCTCTCCCTCCGTCGCGGCTTTCATCGCCACTTCTATCCGGTCAACGTCGTCAGGATGTACCCGGCGAATGACCCTGGCGATGCCATTGCGATGCAACTCTTTTGGATCGAGTTGGATTTGGCGGAAGAATTCATCTGAACCCGTGATCGCTTGCGTTTTGAGATCAAATTCCCAACTGCCGACGTGGGCCATCCGCTGCGCCTGATCGAGGAGAGCCTGCTGTTCTTCCAATTCGGTTACCAGACGCCGGACTCTGTCGAGTTCGAGGTTGGACCGGATGCGGGCCAGGAGTTCACGGCCGGTGAACGGCTTGGTCAGGTAGTCGTCGGCTCCCGCTTCCAATCCCTCGATGGTGGCCTCGTCACCGGCTCGAGCCGAGAGCATCACGATCGGAACGTGCATGGTGGCGGTATCGGATCGCATGGCGGCCAGCAGTCCGAAACCGTCGAGGCCGGGAATCATCACATCGGTGAGAACCAGATCCGGGGGAGACGCTCGGACCATCTCGAGCGCCACATTTCCGTCCGGGGCAGTGTCGACCGCGTAGTGGTCGGCAAGCAGCCCAACGATGTACTCCCGCATGTCGAGGTTGTCGTCGACGACCAGCACCTTCAATCGGTCTTGGTCTTCGGAGCTGTCAGGAGTCGAGAATGTGGGAATCGCGTCGGGTTTCCGTGACCTGGCTTCGTAGTCGAGCCAACGGGATGACTCGGCCAGGAAGCCCTCGGTTTCCCGAACCACGCTGGCACCTCCGTCGGCCGGGGCCAGGATGATCTGCTCGGCGGGGAGATGCGCCATTCCCAGCGGTACTCGCACCGAGAATCGGGTGCCGAGGCTCGGGACGCTCTCGGCCACGATGGTGCCGCCATGGAGATTGACCAGCTCGGCAGTCAACGCCAGTCCGATTCCCGACCCTTCGTGGCTCCGGGAGCGGGCTCCAGTGACACGGTGGAAACGCTCGAACAACCGACCGAGTTCCTTCAGCTCGATGCCGATCCCGGTGTCAGAGACATCCAGTACTACCTCGCCGTCGCTGGCGCGGAGTCCGATCTTGATGCCACCGGCGAAGGTCGCCTTCAAGGCGTTGGATAGCAGGTTGGACACGATCTTCGTCCACATGTCCGGATCGACGTAGACCGGCTCATCCAACGGGGGACAGTCAACCGTGAACGAGAGTCCTGCCCGCTCGACGGCGGAACTGAACATGCTGGCCACGTCGGCGGTGAAACGGGCCAAGTCGAGGGCCTCGAATTTCGGTTCGGCCTGGCCCTCTTCCAGCCGGGAGAAGTCGAGGAGGACATTGACCAGCTTGAGCAGCCGGGCGGCATTGCGCTGTATTACCTCCATACGAGCCCGTTGGGTGGTGGGCAACGGACTTTCTCTGTCGGCAAGGGCGTCGGTTGCCGGCCCGAGGAGCAGCGTCAACGGTGTACGAAGTTCGTGGCTGATATTGGTGAAGAAGGCGGTCTTCGCCCGATCCAGCTCGGCCAATTCCGCGGTGCGTACCCGTTCGAACTCGAAGGCGCGCGCCCGGGTGAGGCTGGCAGCCACCTGCCCGGCGACGAGGTGCAGAAATCCGGAGTAGCCGGCGTCCACCGGCAGGTACGGATTCAGTCCGAAGACGAGGAACCCGTAGGGATCCGCGTGGCCTCGCTGGAGCAGGGGCACCCCCAGCGCCTGCGTCGGCGCCTTGTCCATCGCGCCCTGCGGAAGGGACGGGAAACGCTGGCCGAGGTCCTCGATGATCACGGTATCCCCGCTGGCCATGGCGGCGACCGGCCAGGGAGGATCATCGTCGGCCAACGTGATCAGCGGCGGCGCAACCGGGTGGGCGGCCTTGATCCCGGGGGAGCAAGCCAAACGCGCGCTGGTTCCGTCTTCGTCGAACAGATACATGAGGGTGAACGGAAAGGTGCGGGGCTCGGCGCTCAGACGCCCGTCGAGGGCTGCCAAGATATCGGACTCGGATTCTGCTTTCGTGAGCCCCGAACCCAATTCGATCAGTATGGACATCCGACGCTCGCCGATGACCTGGTCGGTGACTTCGTTGACCACGCAGAGCATCCCGACAATGCGAGCCTCGTCGTCGGTGAGCGGGCTGTAGGAAAGGGTGTGGTAGGTCTCCTCTTCGTAGCCATTGCGCTGAAGGAACAGCAACATCCCTTCGTCCCAGGTTGCGATGCCGGTGCTCATCGCCTGGTCAACGAGGGGGCCAACGTCTCCCCAGACCTCGGCCCACACGTCGGACGCGGGCTTTCCAAGAGCCCACGGGTACTTGTTTCCGAGGGTGGTGCGGCGATAGGCGTTATTGCAGAAGAACGTCAGATCGGGGCCCCACGCCATCCACATCGGGAAACGCGAGCCCATCATGAGGCGGATGACACTGATCAGGCTTTCCGGCCACAAGCTGGGGACACCGACTGGAGTTGAAGCCCAGTCAACGGTGGCCATATGGCGACCCACCTCGCCGCTGGCAGCCAGCAGCTCGCGGACGGTGTCGGCCCTCCCTCGCGTAGCCGGGCCTTTGGCCGGTTCGACCATTTGCCCACCTTACAAACGGTTTCCTAGAGCGTAAAGAGCCGGATGAACGACAATTGCCCACGGATGGCCTTCGGCGCCGTCATGTTAGGGTGGGGCGCCGAGCATGGCGACATTGCGATCATCTTGAGGCCATTTTTCGCGGCGTGAACGTCAGGAGCGTACGGTAGATGGTGGAAGGCTCGGCAGACCTGAGTTTGGGTACTCGAACGGAGGGCTTTGCCACCGTTGTCGTTGCCCAGGGGGAGATCGACCTCTCTACTATTCCTCAGCTGACGGAGAAACTCGACGATCTCATCGCCAATGGTCAGGTTGACCTCATCATCGACATGGGCGGTGTCGACTTCATCGACTCGACGGGATTGGGTGCCCTGGTGGGCGCCCGAAAGAAGGCTCTGGCCAAGGAGGGCTCGGTGCACTTGGCGTGCATTCAGGCGAAGGTCCTCAAAATCTTCAAGATCACCCAGCTCACCGAGATTTTCCCTGTTCACGAGAGCGTCGCCGATGCCATTGCATCGGCCTCCGGCCGCCCCTAGCGAACGAGGGATCTTCCTTCGCGGAGTTCCGCAGCCTCAGTCCCCGGCGCCGGCGATGGATCCCTTGGTTTTGGAAAACCGACGGAGTTGGACATCGAACTCGCTCACGTTGCGCCTCATCCACTCGATCAGCATGGAAGCGTGCTCCATCTCGTCGTTCATGTTGTGGATGAGGATGGCCTTCAGTTCCGCATCATCGCAGTCATCGGCGCGCTGGCGATACCAGTCCGTCGCCTCCAGTTCCTCCATCAGCGAGACCGTCGCCTCATGGATGGCAATGGTCTCGGGTGTCAGCCGCTCACGCGGGGCATGCAGGTCCTCGCTGGACAACGTTGTTCTCCCTCTCCCGCGGCACATCGGCGATGCGCCATCATGTCACGATCCTAGATTGGGACACGATGTCCGCGGCCGTTCAGAGGGGGAGCCCCTCGGTGAGTGAGTTGATGACGTAGTCAGCACCCCCCTTACGCAATTGGTCAGCATTGAAGTTGTGGCTGGCCACCCCCACGCATTTGATGCCGGCGGCATGCGCACCTTCGGCATCGTGTGGGGTATCCCCAACGGCCAGACATTCCTCGGGACTCACCGGCTCGCCGAAAACCAGGCTGGCCCGCTGGACAGCAATTTTGGTGAGTTTGCCCCGGTCGGTGGAATCCGACCCGTAGCCTCCAAACGAGAAGAACCGGTTGAGTCGGGCTCGGTGCAGCTTCACGTGGGCGGCGGCCTCCACGTTGCCTGTCACGATTCCGAGCAGGTAGCCCTCGTCGATCAGTTCGGGGAGGAGCTCGTCCACCCCGTCGAGGACCCGGTAGTCCTTGGAGTCGGCAACCGCTGAATAGAGATAGTGCAGGCGCCGCTCGAGCAGTTTGCTGAATTCGGCTCGGGTGGGCTTGCGGTGCAGCACCGCCTCGAACGTCTTTCGCCCCACGTCGGGGTCGGTCATCCCGGTATCGGTGAATTCGCCGATGTCGGCTGGGATCCCGTAGAGCTCGTCGAATGCCTTCCGCCACGATTCTGCGCCGGCACCGCCAGTGATGATCAGGGTGCCGTCGATGTCGAAGAGGATGACCGGGTATTGCGAAGACTCAGCTGGATTCATTCGGCCAGCCTTTCCTGGTGGGTGGAGCCGTGGATGGCGTCCTCGTGGGTGTCGAATCCGCCAACTGTACGTCGTCGGCCGTGGCCCCGATCTCGTCGGCCGGCCAGCAGGTTCCCCATCGGCGCCGGCTTCCGCAGATCTGAGCCACGGGTTGTGGCGGTCCGGCGCTCTCTCTGCGGTTCACCCCCGTTCAGGCTCCTTCGAATGCCGGATGCAATCGTTCCGCCTACCATCGGGTGGGTGAGCGAAGACGAACCCACGGTTGCCGATTTGCTGGTGCGCTGTCTCGAGAACGAGGGGGTGCAGTTCGTCTTCGGGATCCCGGGGGAGGAGAACATCCTCTTCACCGATGCCATCGATCGCTCGCCGTCGATCCGGTACATCCTGGTCCGGCATGAACAGGCAGCATCGTTCATGGCGGAGATCTACGGACGCATCACCTGCCAGGCCGGGGTGTGCTCGTCAACGCTTGGCCCGGGAGCCATCAACCTGCTCCTGGGGACGGCGGACGCCACCACCAACAGCACCCCGATCGTGGCCATCTCCGCCCAGGTAGGCCTCAACCGGATTTACAAGGAGTCGCACCAAAGCGTCGATTTGGTCTCGATGTTCGAGCCGGTCACCAAATGGTCAGCGTTGATCCCCACCCCCGGGGCGGTGCCCGAGATGATGCGCAAGGCCTTCAAGCTGGCCCAGACCGAGCGGCCGGGTGCGGTGTACCTGGCGGTGCCCGAGGATGTGGAGGCAATGGCGGCTCCAGCCGCTTCGATACCCCTGCCCGTCAATATCCCCCGGACCGACGAACCGTCGCATTCCCAGATCGAGAGGGCGGCCCGTGTCCTAATCGGCGCTCAACACCCGGTGGTGCTGGCCGGGCACGGCGCGGCGCGGGCCGGGGCCGAAGAGGCCCTCGTCCGGTTCTCTGAGCAACTTGGCATACCGGTCGCCACGACCTTCCACGGGAAAGGGGTTTTCCCCGACGACCATCCGAATGCGCTGGGCGCGGTGGGTTTCATGCAACACGACTACGTCAACTTCGGGTTCGATGAGGCCGACGTCATCGTCTCCGTCGGGTACGAGCTGCAGGAGTTCGATCCGATCCGGATCAATCCAAGGGGCGATAAGCGGATCCTCCACCTGAGCCCATTTCCGGCCGAGGTCGACAGTCACTACGCGGTTGAGGTCGGGGTTCAGGCTGACCTCGGCCGGACCCTCGATGCGTTGTCGAAAGCCACCAACCGCCGCTTCGACCGCGCCACCAGTGGCGAGACGATCCGCAGGCTGCTGGCCGAGGAGTTGGAGCGGGGGATGACCGATGACAGCTTTCCGCTCATACCCCAGCGGGTGGTGGCCGACACCCGGGCGGCACTCGAGCGCCATGACATCGTCTTGGCTGACACCGGCGCGGTGAAGATGTGGATGGCCCGGTTATATCCCACCTACGAGCCGAACACCTGCCTTATTTCGAACGGGCTGTCGACCATGGCGTTCTCGGTGCCGGGGGCCATCGGGGCCAAGTTGGCTCGTCCCGATTGCCGGGTCCTGGCCGCGGTGGGGGACGGGGCGTTCCTCATGAACTCCCAGGAGATCGAGACCGCCCTTCGGGAGAAGGTGCCGATCACGATTCTGGTGTGGGTCGACGACGCCTATGGCCTGATCAAATGGAAGATGGAAATGGAGATCGGCCACGCGACGGCGATCGAATTCACCAACCCCGATTTCGTGGCCTACGCGGAGAGCTTCGGCGCTCGCGGTTACCGGATCACCGCCGCCGACCAGCTTCTCCCTGCCCTCCAGGAGGCACTGGCCGCCGAAACCGTCTCGGTGATCGCCTGTCCGGTTGACTACTCCGAGAACCTGCGTCTCACTGCGTCTCTGGGGGAGTTGAGCGGCCCGTTCTGAGTGGGGTTCGGCTGTTGGAGCCCGGTCCTTCCTGGGTCCGGGCAACAGAGGTGGTTGGCGTCAACGGCCTACGATGAGAGGTTGACGAGAGAATTTCTCTGCGACTGGATCTCTGCCAACCTCTCGTTCAAACTCGCCCACGTAGCTCAGGGGATAGAGCGACGGTTTCCTAAACCGCAGGTCGTAGGTTCGATTCCTACCGTGGGCGCGACAATAAGTGGCTCTTCGGATTCTGGAGCGGAGCCGCTTTGTCGGCCCTTCGGATTGTGGCGGGGAGCCGACGATTGCTACGACAGTCGCGCCTGACCAAGCAAAGGCTCAGCGCCGGGCGGCACGGCTCCCGTTCGCGGCACCAGCTTTGGGTTTCTCATCGAGTTCGGCGCGGGACTTGCGGAGGCGACCCGCCACTGCCGCCCGCTCGTCACGGAACGCCTGGATACGCGAAAGGGTTTCGTCGAGCCGAGCCAGGAGCTGGTCGTTGGCCACGATGCCTTCATCGAGGAGCTCCTTCCGGCGCGAGGGGCTGAGATCGACCGCATCGATCTCGGAATGCACGCGGTCGAGGACATCAACGGCCTCGGTCCCCAGCACGGCTTGGATCTCGGCCAGAGAAAGTCCCAGGAGGTCCTGCAGTTTGCGAATCCTGGTCACCCGGGACAGGTCGGTCGCCACATAGAGGCGCTCCCCACTCTGGCTGTGATTGCTCGGACGGAGAAGGCCGAGCTCCTCCCAGTAGCGCAAGGTGCGGGTGGTGACGCCGGTCAGCTTGGCGACTTCTCCGATGCGCCAGAGGACCGGCTCGGTCTCGGGCGACCGCTTGGACATCATGATTCGGCCGCCTTCGGGGAACTCTGCAAACCGGCGCTGGCTGGCTCTCGACGCGTCTTGCCATCGGATCGGCTGCCTTGACCTGAGTCGACACCGACCGCATGCGCATCACGTGGAGTGGGTACCTGCACACGAACGTGTCCACCTCGGGTCCAGGAGGCGGCGGCACCCAGGAGGCTGGCGACGATGGCGAAGTCGAACGCCGCGTGCAGCCCGGCCCGGAACGGTGCGGTGATCAGCCCCGGGAAGAAGCTGCGGCCGGTCACCTTCGCCTGTTGGGCGGCAGTCAGATGGGACAGGACCTGAGGCCCGATGAGGTGCTGGACCGGATTGACGCCCAAGAAGGCGGCGAAGAGGGTTGAGACCGGCGGCAGGTGGGAGGCGCGGGAGGCAACACTCGGGGACACGCCGTTGGCCACGAGTCCGTGGAAGAGGTTGGCCGGCAACGACGAGGACAGCCCGACGATCATCAGGCTGAAAAAGATCCCGATGGAGAGGACCTGGGCCGAGTTCTGAAAGGTGGTGTTCATCCCCGAACCCGCCCCACGGTGCTCGGGCGGAAGGCTGTTCATCACCCCGGCCCGGTTCGGCGCGCCAAATGACGACATGGACAGCCCGGCGAAGAACAGCATGATGGCGAACACCCAGTACGGGAAGTCGATGGGCAACAACTCGAGGAGCACGAAGATCGTCGCGGTGCCGATCATGCCGCCGGTGGCGAACGGTCGGGCGCCGTAACGATCCGACAGGATGCCCGAGAACGGCGCGGCGACCAAAAAGCCGGCGGTGAGGGGGAGCAGGGCGATCCCGGCCCACAGCGGGGTGCGGGCGAAGTCATAGCCGTGCAGCGGCAACCAGATCCCTTGCAGCCAGATGATCAGCATGAACATCAGCCCGCCCCGGCTCAGCGCGGCCAGGAAGCTGGCGAAGACGCCGGCGGTGAAAGCGCGGATCTTGAAGAGCTGGAGCCGGAACATCGGCTGCGGGACCTTGGTCTCGATGATGCCGAAGGCGATCAGGAGGAGGACCCCGATGACCAGGGCGCCGATCACCATCGGATTGGTCCACCCCATGGTGTCGTGGCCGTACGGCTCGATCCCGTAGGTGATGCCGACCATGATCAGGATGAGTCCGACCGCAAAGGTCACGTTCCCCGGCCAGTCGATCCGGGCCGGTTGCCGGACGCTGAGCTCGCGCAGCTTGATGTAGCCCCAGACGGTGCCGAAGAGGCCGATGGGCACCGAAACCAGGAAGATGAGCCGCCAGTTGATCGGGGCCAGGAGTCCGCCCAGCACCAACCCGATGAACGTTCCGCTCAGCGCCGCGGCCTGGTTGATACCCATGGCCAGCCCTCGCTGACCCTCGGGAAAGGCATCGGTGAGGATGGCCGCCGAGTTCGCCATCAACATCGCCGCTCCGACACCCTGGAAGATCCGCATCACGATGAGAAAGATCCCCGCCGCCCGGCCGTGGGTCCAGGTGATGGTCAGCAGGAGGGAGAAGAAGGTGAAGACGGCGAACCCGAGGTTGTAGGTCCGGACCCGGCCATAGATGTCCCCCATCCGGCCCAGCGTGGTGACCAGGACACTGGTGACGACCAGGAATCCGAGGATCATCCACAACAGGAAGAAGCTGTTGCCGGACTGCAGCGGGTCGATGCCGATGCCGCGGAAGATGTCCGGCAACGAGATGAGGGTGATGGACCCGTCGATCGTCGCCATGAGCATGCCCAGCGTCGAAATGAACAGCGCCACCCACTTGTAGCCGTCGTCGGAAACCGCCGCCGTATGGTCGAGGACTTCGGGTTCGGAAGGTGGCTGAACGTCGAGCATTGCACTCCGGGAGGGCTGACCTGTGGTTTACGTGGACGAAAACTAAGTATAACGTAAACGTCAATGAGACCGGAGAGCCGGCTCCCTCGCCCAAGCTGGGCGAGGATGGTCAAACGACCCCCGCCAACCACCGAGAGGAGTCCATTGTGAGCACCAATGGGGAGATCACCATCGAAACCCCCGACGGTCCGATGCCGGCCTACGAGGCGTCCCCCGACAAGGCGGCCCGGGGTGCGATCGTCGTCATCCAGGAGGCCTTCGGGGTCACGCCACATATCCAAGACGTCACCCGCCGGCTGGCTGACGCTGGCTGGTTCGCGGTGGCGCCGGCGTTCTTCCACCGTGACGGATCGCCGGTCCTGGAGTACGACGATTTCGATTCGGTGATGCCGCTGATGGGCAATCTGTCGGCCGAGGGCCTGAGTGTCGATGTGAACGCCGCCCTCGATCACCTCGAAGCCAGGGACTTTGTGCTGCCGCGAATAGGCGTGATGGGGTTCTGCATGGGAGGCAGCGTCACCTTCTACGCCGCCACCCTTCGGCCAGTGGGGGCCGCCGTGACCTATTACGGCGGCGGAGTACAGGAGGGACGGTTCGGACTGCCGTCCCTGATCGATTTGGCGCCGAAACTCCAGGCGCCCTGGCTCGGGCTCTACGGCGACCTCGACAAGGGCATTCCCTCCGACCAGGTCGAGCAGCTACGGAGCGCAGTGAAATCGGCGCCGGTCCCGACCGAGATCGTCCGCTACCCCGATGCCGACCACGGGTTCAACTGCAATGATCGTCCGGCCGTCTTCAACCCGGATGCGGCTGCCGATGCCTGGAAGCGGACTCTCGCCTGGTTCGACGCCCACATCCAGCCCGTCGCTAAGAGCTGAGCGCTACCGCGACCCGGTCTGGCCTCAAGTCGCCAGGATGACAGCCTGATCCGGCAGCAGGCGGCCCTCGAACCGGGAGCCCTCGCCGGCCCCGTCACTGGAGGCGGCCACCGTCGCGGGGTCCTCGCTCCCGACCTGGCCGCCGACGTCCACCGGGACGTCGGTGAAATTGATCAGCACCCTGCAGACGTCGTTGTCGAGTGCCCGGGCGTAGGCAAGGACGCCATCCGGCGCCTCGAGTTGGGCGAAGTCGCCGAGGGCCAGGGCCGGGTGGGAGCGTCGAAGGGCAATTATCCGGCGGTAGAGATGCAGGATCGAGTTCGGTTCGGCCCGCTGGTCGGCATAGTTACGGGTCGCCGATTCGGCGGGGAAGGGGAGCCAGGGCCTGACGCCCCCGGCCGTCGGCCAACCGTGATCATCGGTCCCGTCCCAGGGGAGCGGAGCTCGGCATCCGTCCCGCCCTCCGGGGTCGACCGCCTGCTCGGGAGGGATGTCGGCATCGAGGAGGCCCAGCTCTTCGCCCTGGTAGAGGAACGGGGTCCCCCGCAGGGTCAACAGCAACACGGCGGCCGACCGGGCCCGGCGCTCACTCCGGCGTTCGGCAATTTGCGGCGGTTCGCCTCGGGAGAGGGCGGCGGCGTCATAGCGCGACCGGTGTCGGGGGTTGTCGTGGTTGGACAGAACCCAGGTGGGCCAGGCGTCACGGGGGTCCAGCGCTTCGACGGTGGTGGCGATGCACCGGCTCCAGTGAGACTCCCACCACGGTGCGAACAGCGGCGGGAAGTTGAAGGACAGGTGGAGTTCGTCTCCCCGGCCGTAGTAGGTCGCCACTTTCTCGGTGGACAGCAGGAAGACCTCGCCGACGATGACCCGGTCCCCGGGGTAGCTGTCGATGAGCCTGCGGATGTCCCGCAGCCGCGGGTGGGTAACGGGGACGTCATTGAGGGCGGAATGGGGCATGGCCGCCATCTCCGGCGGATCGTCGGGGAGCCCGGGGTCTTTGCCGATGCAGTGGATGACGTCGGCTCGTATCCCGTCCACCCCGCGATCGAGCCAGAACCGCAGGACATCATGCATGGCATCGACAACGCCGGGCTCATCCCAGTTGAGATCGGGTTGGGCGGCCTCGAACAGGTGGAGATACCACTGGTTGGAAGCTTCGTCGAGGGTCCAGGCCGGCGCCGACCGGTCGAAGGAGGCGACCCAGTTATTGGGCGGTGACCCGTCGGACGGGGGATCGCGCCACACATACCAATTGCGGTGGTCACTGTGGCGGCCGGTCAACGCGTCCAAGAACCAGGGATGTTGATCCGAGGAGTGGTTGGGGACCCAGTCGATGATGATCCGAAGGCCGAGGGCGTGGGCCTCGGCCACCAGGGCGTCGAATTCTTCCAGCGTCCCGAACAGCGGGTCCACCTCGCAGTAGTCGCTGACGTCGTAGCCGAAGTCAGCCATCGGCGACGGGAAGAAGGGTGAGATCCAGACGGCGTCGACACCCAGCCAGGCCAGGTCATCCAGGTGGGCACGAATTCCGGCCAGGTCCCCGATCCCGTCACCGTCGGTGTCGGCGAACGATCGGGGATAGATCTGGTAGACAACCGCGCCCTTCCACCAGGGGGTCGGAGGCACGGCTATCGCCGATAACCGGCGCGGGGGAATCGTCAAGCCTCGGCGCGGGCCTTCAGGCGGACGAGGGTCTCCACCATGTTCTGGCGGTTGAGGGCGTCGGTGTCTTTCACCCCCCGAAGCAGGGGACTCAAGGCCTGAAACCCCGAGCTCCGGTGGTCGACGAACCGTTCGGTGACGGTGATCTGCCCCGGCTCGCCGGCCTCAGCGATGCGGTAGCTCCATTCGGCCACCGGGACGGGCCCCACCCGGACATCCCAGGCGACTTCTTGGCCAGGCTGGTATCGCACGATGGTGCAGGTGGTCGACCACCGTCGCCAGCCCCTGCGGTTGCTCCCCCGGAATTTGGCCCCCACCTCCGGCCCGCCGACCGGGCCCGTCCATTTCATGCCGGTGCATTCCGCGGTCATGTCACCCATGAGGGTCGGGTCGCGGATCAGCTCCCACACCCGTTCGGACGGTGCGCGGACCTGTTCGCTGACCTCGACGGTGCTCATGGGAAGTGAACGTTAGCCCTGGTGGATCCGCCTGACCACGGCGGTGGTGGCCAGATCACGCCGGGAGCGGCTCGATGGGGAGTTCCGGCACCGGGATGGGCGCCGAGCCCTTCGCCGCCACCGGTTCTCCGGCCGAGCGGATCAGACGGCGCGACACCCAGTTGCGCCCGTCGCTCTCCGCCCACACCAGAATTGGCGGGAGAATGACCAGCGCGCAGAGCAGCGCCACCAGGACGTTCATCCCGACGATGATGCCGAACCCCCGCAGGAGCGGCCAGGGTGATGAGGCGATGACCGCGACTCCGGCGATGGCGGTGAGCCCCGAGACGATGAACGCCCGCCCGGTCCGGGTGGCGGTCTCGTGCATCGATTCGACCGGGGTTCGTTCTCGGGCGCGCTCCTCCACGAAGCGGAGCAGGATCAGTGAGGTGAATTCGGTGCACACCGCCACCACCAACGGGCCGGACACCGCGGTCATCGGGCTCAGCTTCAGACTCAGGGCCCAGGCGACCAGCGAGACGGCTCCTACCGCCACCACCACCGGGATCAGGGACAGTATCGAACGGATCACGCTCCGGAGCCGGAGGGCGAGGAAGATCCCGACGAAGATGATCGACAGGTAGGTGAGGAGGGTCCGGGACTTGGCCAGGTTGTCGAGGAAACCGACCCCCACCACCGCGATGCCGCCGGGCTCGACGGTGATCCCGGCCGGCGGGTGCAGATTGTTCTGGAGATGGTCGACCACCGGCTTCAGGTCACCGACCGTGGACGTCTTGGAACGGAAGATGACCCCGAGGTCGGCTCCGCCATTGGCGACGGTGGCGTGTTGGATGTCGGGAGGCGTCAGGCCGTAGACCTGTTTCACCTGGCTCCCCAGTGGGGGTACGGGGGTGGTGCCGGGCAGGGAGATGAACTCATCGACCAGATTGACCATGCCGGCGGCCGGGAACAGTTGGCTGGGAAACGTCTTGACCTGGTCATTGGAAAAGGACGACACGTACGCCATCGTCTGGTCGCTCCACGGGTTGGCGGTGTGGATGGCGGCGGCAACCTCGTTGTCCGTCCCGGTCCCCGCCTTCAGGGCGTTGACGTCCTTCACGGTCTGGGAACCCGGGTCGATCCATTGCAGCGGATCGGTCTGCAGCTGGATGTGGCCTTCCACCGCCAGCCCGCCGATGAGGATGGCGATGGCGGCCACCGCAAAGGGGATGGCGGCTTTGGCCGGGACGCTGCCCAACCAGGCGGTGAGCCGGGCCAGCCGGCCGTGGGAGAAGTCGACCCCCTTGGTGGGCGACTTGAATTCGCGGATCCCGAGGAAGGCCAGCGGGCCGATGATGCTGCAGACACAGACGGCGATGATGCCGACGATGAGCAACCAGCCGAACTGGCGGAGCATCGGCACTTTGGCCAGGAGGAGCGCGGCAAAGGCGAACACCGCGTCAAAGGTGACCACCAACAGGGCCGGACCCAGATGCCGGGCGGTGGCCTGAATCGGATGGGGGGCGCGGGCCAGGATCACCTCCTCCTCGACCCGGGAATGCATTTGAATGGCGTAGTCGATTCCCACCCCCAGCAGCACCGGCAGGCCGGCGATGCTGGCCAGGGTGAGCGGTATCCCGAAGAATCCCGCGAGCCCGAAGCCCCAGATCAGGCCGATGACCACGATGAGAAATGGGAGCAACCGCCACCTGACGTTGAACAGCAGCAGCAAGATGATGATCATCACCACCGCGGCGATGCCTCCGAGGGTGAGCATGCCCCCCTTCAGGTAGTTGTTGATGGTACGGAGGAGGGCGGGGACGCCGGTGGTCAGGGCGGTGGTGTTCTGGAAGTTGGCCGAGTTCACGATGTTCTGGACGGAGACCGCCGCCGCCGACTCCTGTTCGATGGTCAGGTTCCCCTTGAGGACCACCACCATCGCCGCGTGCCCGTTGTTGGGGAAGAAGGTGGCCGACGCGGTGCGCAAAGTACCGTCGGGGTTGTGGGTCAGATAATTGACCCACGCCGGGTTGGTGATCACCTGTTGCTTGGCCGGGATGGCCCCTTCTCCGGTGGCCAGCGCCACGATGTTCTTCTGGCGGATGGCCTTGCTCGCCGCCGACGGGTCCCGGGCGAACGCCGACAGCAGGAGCTTCCCGGCGGGGCTGTCGGTGGGGTTGCCATCGGGACTGCTGGCGAGGGCATTCGACAGGTTGAGATCGTCGAGGGGGGTGATGGCGCTGAACACCGACGGATCGCTCTTCAACTTGGACTGGATGGAGTTGAACTGGGCGATGTTGTTGGGGGTGAACAGGTTGCCGATGGTGGTGCCGGGGCGCATGGTGAACATGGTCACGATCGGGTCGCCGCCGAACAGGGACTCATAGTGCACGTTGTCGATCTGGGCGGTGTCGTTGGCGTTGAGGTAGCTGGCATTGCTGGTGGAGAACTTCAACTGGGTGATCCCGAGACCCAGCCCGATGGTGATGACCAGCCCGACCACCGACACGGTGCCCGCCCGCTTGCCGAGATTGAGACCCAACCAGCTCCAGACGTTCCTCATCGTGACACTCCTACCACTTCATGCCGTTCCATGCTGTTTCCCCCTCATCCCCGGTGTCACCTGGAAATGGAAGTTACTGCGTCGTGGAGTTGCCCGTCTCCCCCTGTCCGGGAAGATGGCCCGGGCTTCGTGCCAGTTGACTTCGGGAGATACGCTGACCGGCGGTTGCAGCGAGGCCGGGCAGCACTGCTGGGCGAGGGAAGGGGCGAATATCGTTGACACCAACCGGTTGGAGAAGTCGTGGCCATCTGACCTGCCTATGCCCGAGAGAAAGGACTGCACCCGTGGACCTGACCTTTGAGATTGCCGAGAAGAGAATCGATGGTGTCTCCGTAGTGACGGTCACCGGCGAGATCGATCTGGCCACCGCCCCCGATCTGAAAGCGTGTCTGCTGGCCCAGGAGGCAGACCGGGTCCCGGCGATCGTCGTCGACCTCACCGGAGTGTCGTTCATCGACTCCACGGCTTTGGGCGTGCTGGTCGGCGCCTACCGCCACCAGGAAGATGCCGGAGGAAGCTTCAAGCTGGTGGTGACCGAGCCTCGGATCCTCAAGGTGCTGGAGATCACCGATTTGACCAGTGTGTTCCCGGTCTTCGCCAGCGTCGACGAAGCAGTACGCGGATGAGCGACTCCGTCGAATTGACTATCCCGGTCCGATCCGACCTCCTCATCCTGGCCCGGCTGACGGCGGCGGCCATGGCGGCGCGGGCCGAGTTCGGCATCGAAGACATCGAAGATCTTCGACTGGTGGTCGAAGAGCTCTGTATCTCGGTGATCGGGACCGTGACCGACGGCACCCTCCACCTTCGCTACACCGAGAACGAGGGGGCGATCACCGTGGCCTGCTCACTCTGGGGTGAGGGCGGTGATGATGCTCGCGGCAAGAGTGAGCCGGACGAGCTGTCCCTGCGGATCATCGAGGCGCTGGTGGACGAGTACGGAGAGGAAATGGCGGATGGTCGGCGTCAGGCATGGATCCGCAAGTACAGGAGCAAGGTTGCCTCTTGATGTTGGATGCCGCGGAGAATCCGCACACCCCCCACGAGCTGTGGGTGGAGTTCGCCTCCACCCGTGATTCCTCGTTACGCGACCGGCTCATCACCGAAAACCTCGGGTTGGCTCGGCGACTTGCCCATCGGTTTGCCCACCGTGGGCAGTCCTACGACGACTTGTCCCAGGTCGCCTCCATCGCGTTGATCAAGGCGGTAGATCGCTACGATCCCGATCGGAACGTGAAATTCTCCACCTTTGCCACCGGGACCATCATCGGTGAGCTGAAGAGGCACTTCCGCGACCGCGGCTGGGCGGTGCGGGCGCCCCGGCGCATTCAGGAGCTCTACCTCGAGCTCGGGGCCACCATCGAATCACTCGGTCACGAACTGGGCCGGTCACCCACGGTGTCGGAGTTGGCCCGGGTTACCGGGGCTCCCGAGGAGTCGATCGTCGAGGCGATCGAGGCCGGCCAGGGTTACCGGTCCGCGTCGCTCGATGCCCCCGCGGTCGGCGGGGCCACGTTGGGAGACACCCTCACCACCGGTGATTCGGCCACCGAGCTGGTGGAGGAGCGGTCGGTGCTCGAGCCGGCCCTGGCCCTTCTTCCGACCCGGAGTCGGGACATCGTGAAGCTTCGGTTCATCGACGGCCTCACCCAGTCCGAGATCGCCTCCCGTATCGGCATCAGCCAGATGCATGTCTCCCGGCTGTTGGCCACCAGCCTGGCCCAACTGCGGGAGGCCTTTTCCGGCGAGTCCTGACCGGAGCCAATGTTTGGACGGATCGGCCGGCGGGTATCGCACCGGCGAGGGGCTACCCCCCAGCTCCTTTGATACGGAGGTTGCGCCGTGCTCGAACATCCGACACCGAATGGCTCGATCGTCGCAGAACGTCTGGGAGACCGGGGAAGCCCGCAGGTCTACGGGTTGAACCGGGTCTGTGCCCACGATGGCTGTGAGGTCCGTCTGTCGATGTACAACAGTTCAGAATGCTGTGCCTTGCACGATGTGTCGATGCTCTCCTCGTCACCGGCCAAGGGATTTGCTCGGCGCCGTCGGCGCCGGCCGTCGGTGGCCAGATCCGCCTGACGTCTCTCGTTTCAGATCTTCAGCTTGCACCAGACGGCTTTGCCGTGGCGGGCCCTGGGCCGGGTGGTTCCCCAGCTTTCAGCCACCGCCTCCACCAGCGCGATCCCTCTCCCTCCCTCGGCGGTCAACTCGCGGTAGAGGCGCCGGGGGGACCGCAATGCCGCTTTGTCGGAGACGGAAATCTGCAGATGCCGCTTGTTGGCGGTGAGGGTGATCGATTCGGCACCGCCGCCGTGCCGCAACCCGTTGGTCACCAACTCGGTGGCGACAAGACAGGCATCCGGTTCCATCGCGGTGAGGCCCCAGTCGGACAATACGCCGCGTACGAAGATGCGAGCCACGGAGGCGCTTGACGGGTCGGGCGGAAGCGAAAGAGTCCGCCGGGCCGGCCGTACCCACGCGAGCGGCCCGGCCCAGGAGGCGGAGGGGGCGCGACGAGCCTGCCCTCCCTGTCTCCTTCTGATCGGAATCTCCGTCATCCCCGAGATGAGGTTCATGTCGTGGCCCGGTCCCCTCTCTTGGGCGGTGGGTCTTTCGGGTCCGAGTCCTACCTACCCACTTCTTGGTGAGGTAACCGCCGGGAAACCGAAAGTCAGTACACTTCGGCCACACGAGGATCGGCGAGGTGGGCATGCCTGACGACGCTACGGACGCAATTTGTCGGCTCAAGCACAAGTATTTCCGGCTGCTGGACACCAAACGTTTCGTCGAACTGGGTGACCTCTTCGTTGAGGACGCAACCACCGACTACCAATCGGCGCCGTCCCCTCACACCGGCCGAGCGGAGATCGTGGAGTTTCTTGTCAACTCACTCAGCGACCCCGGCATCGTCCATCTTCACAACGGGCATCACCCGGAGATCGACGTACATGACAATGGCACCGCGTCGGGCATGTGGTACCTGTTCGACAAGGTGATCGTCCCGGCGGCCGACTTCATGCTCGAGGGCACCGGGATCTATGAGGACGCCTATGTCCTGGTCGACGGCGAATGGAAGTTCAAGCACTCCGGGTACCGGCGGATCTACGAAGAGCATCGGAAGCATTCGACGGGCGAGCTCATCTCCTTCAGCAGCCGGTTCCAACCCGCGTCCTAATCGCTGACTCACGAACGTCGGGACTTGACCATGGTCGACCAAGCGGCAACCAGCCCGGGTCCCGAAGACGATGGCTACGCGGTGGTAGTCCGGGGGCTCACCAAGTCCTACGGGGGAGTCAGTGCCGTCGCCGGCATCGACTTCCACATCGCCCGGGGTGAGGTGTTCGCCCTCCTGGGGCCCAACGGTGCCGGCAAGACCACCACCGTCGAGATCCTCGAAGGGTTTCGACCGCGAGACGGCGGCCAAATCTCCGTCCTTGGCTATGACCCTGGGCAACATCAGAGCAAGCTGCGGGACCTCCTCGGAATCGTGCTCCAGTCCAGCGCGGTAGACCCCTTTCTCACCGTCGAGGAGATGATCGGGATGTTTGCCCATTTCTTCCCGCATCCGAGACCGGTCGGCGAGGTCATCGAACTTGTCGGTCTGACCGAGAAGCGGACCAGCCGGGTGGTCAAGCTCTCTGGTGGTCAGCAGCGCCGTCTGGACGTGGCCATCGCGCTGGCCGGCGATCCGGAACTGCTGTTCCTGGACGAGCCCACCACCGGATTCGACCCATCGGCCCGCCGCGGGGCTTGGGAGGTGGTGAAGAACTTGGCGGCACTGGGAAAGACGGTGCTGCTCACCACCCACTACATGGACGAGGCTCAGTACCTCGCTGACCGGGTGGCGGTGATCGCATCCGGCCGGATCGTGGCCGAAGGCACCCCGGCGACCATCGGAGGCCGCGATCAAGCTCGGCCCCGGGTCCGGTTCCGGGTGCCGGCCGGGATCCGTCCTCCGCCCGAGCTGGCCGCCGAAACCGCCCCGGACGGTGTGAGCACCTTCGCCACCCCGGACCTCACCCGGGCCCTTCACACCCTCACCACCTGGGCCATCGACAACCGCGTGGAGATCGATCGGTTGGAGATCGTGCGGCCCTCGTTGGAGGACACCTATCTGGAGCTGACCGGCGAGGCCGCCGGAGATCCGGGCCCGCGGGTCGGGCTCGGGGACAACGAGCCGGTATGAACACGCTCCGGCTCACTCTTTGGCAGGTTCGCTACACCAACAAGGCCTACTGGCGGAACCCGGCCGCCGCCTTCTTCACCTTTGCCTTCCCGCTGATGTTCCTGGTGATCTTCACCTCCCTCCTCGGCCACGGCCATATCGACCTGGGGGGCAGGCGGATCGACCTTTCCACCTATTACGTCGCCGCCATGGCGTCATTCGCGGTCATCAGCGCCTCCTACGTCAACATGGGCATCGGGGTGACGATTCAACGAGAGTCGGGGATTCTCAAACGAATCGAGGGGAGCCCGCTTCCGGGCCCGGCCTACCTCACCGGCCGGGTGATCCATTCGATGTTGACATCGGTGTTGTTGGTGGTCATCACCGCCGCCTTCGGGAAGGGCTTCTACCACGCCGCCATCCCGTCGGGGAGGAGCCTGTTCTTCTTCCTGGTGATGTTGGTGGTCGGCTCGGCCAGCTTCTGCGCCCTCGGTCTGGCCGTCACCGCGGTGGTCCCCAACGCCGACTCGTCCGCTGCCATCGTGAACGCCACCATCCTGCCCCTCCTGTTCCTGTCCGGCGTGTTCATCCCCATCGGGGACCATGCGCCGGCCTGGATCGTGTGGGTGGGTCGGATCTTCCCGGTCAAGCACTTTGCCGACGGGCTGCAGGCCGGGTTCCTCGGGTCGACCTTTCACTGGAGCGATGTGCTGATCGTGGCCGCCTGGGGTGCGGCCGGCCTGTTGCTGGCGGCCCGGTACTTTAGCTGGGAGCCTCGGAGGTAGCCGGGTTGTCGTGGCCAGTGGAGCCGGCAACCCCGGGGCAGTCACCAACGCATGGAGAGGAGAGCGATGACGGATCGGTTGGTTGATACGGTCGCCCTGGTTACCGGGGCATCCAGTGGGATCGGCGAGGCCACCGCGTTGGCCCTGGCCGCCGAGGGCGCCACCGTGGCCATCGCCGCCCGGCGCCGCGACCGCCTCGAGGCGTTAGCGGCGCGGATCGGCGACAGCCGGGCCCTGGTACTCGAGACGGACGTCACCGACCCGGACCAGGCGCGGGCCATGGTCGACCGCACGGTGGCCGAGTGCGGTCGGCTGGACACGGTGATCAACAATGCCGGGGTCATGCTCCTCGGGCCGATCGTGGATGCCCCGTTGGAGGAGTGGCAAGAGATGGTGCATCTCAACGTGCTCGGACTCCTCTACACCACCCATGCCGCCCTTCCCCATCTGCTGGCCGCGGCCGAGAGTGACCCGCGCCGGGTCGCCGACATCGTGAACGTGAGCTCGGTCGCCGGCCGGGTGGCCCGGCAGGGGAGTGGCGTCTACAACGCCACCAAATTCGGGGTCGGGGCGTTCTCCGAGTCGCTGCGCCAGGAGGTAACCCGGCGGCACGTGCGGGTCTCGATCATCGAGCCGGGTGCGGTCCTCACCGAGCTGGCCAGCCACAACCGTCCCGAGATCATCAAGAACATTCAGGCGACGTTTGGCGATTTCGTGAGGATGCAGGCCGAGGACATCGCCGAGGCGATCGTCTTCACCGTGACCCGCCCACGGCATGTGACCGTCAACGAGGTCCTGATCCGTCCCACCGAACAGGAACGATGAGGTCTAGCGGCTGAGTGGAGGGGTCCATCAGCTGGGGGCATGGACCGGCGGGCGGGTGGCCGGAGTCGGCGATCCGCTTCGGGCTCGACGGCCGAAGTAGATGAAGAGGGTCACCGCCACCGCCACGTAGGCGACCCAGGCGATGATCTGCAGCACGGTGGGATGGTCGGCGTAACCGAGAAAGCTGTGGAACACGTCACCAAGGGAGCTGTCCTGGCTCAGCACGCCGCTCGAATTCCACACACTGTGGCCGAGGAAGGGGAGCCAGCCGAGCTCCTGCATGTTCTCGATGGCGTCGGCGAGCAGGCCGGCGGCGAACACCATGAGCACCACACCGATGACCCGGAAGAAGACCCCGAAGTTGAGACGCTTCCCCAGCTTGTAGACCATGTAGGCGATCACCATGGCGACCCCGAGCCCGACCGCCGCCCCGACCAGGAGACCGGAGCCGCGGGCGTCGGTGGCGGCCTGGGTCGTCGACGCAAAGACGATGGCCAGGGTGAACACCATCGTCTCCAGCCCCTCGCGGCCGACCGCCTGGAAGGCGAGGAGGCCGATCCCGAACCGCGCCTTCCCGTTGAGCGCCGCCTCTGACCTCCGACCGAGATCGGACGACATCGTCCGGCTGTGAGACTGCATCCAGAAGGTCATGTAGGTCAGAACCGCGGCGGCCAGTAGATAGGTGACCGTCTCGAAGACCTGCTGGACCGTCGACCCGTTGTACTGCTTGATCACCAGGTAGGCGGCGACCCCGCCGCCGGCAATGAGGAGCACCGCGGCAGCCACCCCGAGCAGGACGTCGCGGAAATGACGGCGTTGCCCGATCTTGTCCAGATAGGCCAAGAGGATGGCCACGATCATGCTGGCCTCGATCCCCTCACGGAGGAAGATGACGAAGACTGGAATCATCGAGGTGCCGCGGAGCCCGTCGACCGGGAGCGGCTGGCGGCGGTTCCGCGGCGGTCGGCTTGCGGATCGGCCATCGGAGGGGTGACGGGTGTCTCCGGGACCGTCATCACGCGCTGCCTCCGATCATCCGACGAACTGCACTTATCAGGTGTGTGTCACAAAAAATATTAGGCGCGCCGAACATTGGCTGTCAACATCGTTTTCAGGGCAGGTGCCAGTTAGTATCCGGAGGTCAACGGCCCACTACAGGACGGATATCCACCCATGAGCGACGTCACCGCGCCGACCGGCAGGTCCATGACCGGCAAGACGGTGATTGTCACCGGGGCCAACTCGGGGAACGGCAAGGCCACCGCGGTGGCGCTGGCCCGGACGGGGGCCCGAACGGTCATCACCGCCCGTGACCAGGACCGGGGAAACCAGGCGGTGGATGAGATCCGTGAGGCCAGCGGTAGCGACCAGGTCGAACTGGTGGTCTTCGATCTCGGCGACCTGGCATCGGTTCGGGCCGGCGCCGCCGACCTCCTTGACCGTTGCCCCCGCATCGACGTGCTGATCAACAACGCCGGCCTGGTGCTCACCGACCGGGCCGAGACCGTCGACGGCTACGAAGCCACCTTCGCCGTCAATCACCTGGGCCCGTTCCTGTTGACCGAACTCCTCACCGACCGGCTGGTGGCGTCGGCTCCGTCCCGGGTGGTGAACGTGGCGTCCACCGCCCACCGGTCAGCGCGCCACGGGCTCGACTTCGAGGACCTGCAGTCACGCCACGGGTACAAGGGCATGCGGGTCTACGGGAGCTCGAAGCTGGCCAACATCCTCTTCACCACCGAGCTGGCCAACCGCTTGTCGGGCAAGGGGGTGACGGCCAACTCGGTGCACCCGGGTACCGTCGCCACCGGTTATGGACGCGACGGCGATACCCGGGGGTTCTTGGCCTTCGGGTTGAAGGTGATCAAGCCGTTCGTCCTCACCCCGGAGAAGGGGGCCCGGACGTCGGTGTACCTGGCCTCCTCGGAAGAGGTCGCCGGCGTCACCGGCAAATACTTCGTGAAGTGCAAGGCTCGCAAACCTTCGGCTGCCGCCCAGGACGAGCCGGCGGCCCGCCGGCTCTGGGCGGTGAGCGAAGAACTGGTGGGCGCGGCGAAGGCCTGAGGGGTCGAGGCCCTCTCGGACGCCCGGGGCACAACGACAACCGACTGCCCGGCGGCTCACCCCGCCCAGGGCGGTGCAGTGGCGAAATCGGCGGCGAAGGTGGAGACGGCCGCGGAGACAACCGCCGGGTCGGAGAGGGTGACGCCGAGCTCGCGGTTGGTATCCAAGGATGCCCGGGAGAAGTTCTCCGACCCGATGAAGGCTTCCCTCCGGTCGGCCACGATCATCTTGGCGTGGATGTAGATGGGCGTCTCGCCGTGGAAGACCCGGACCTGCACCCCGGCTGCCGTCAGGGTCGAGAATTCCGGCTTCCACGAGCTCTGGTCGGTCATCACCACCTTGACCACCACCCCCCGCCGGGAAGCCGCCGCCAACGACGCCACCATGGCCGGGTCGCTCATCTCCTCGTTGTAGACGAGGAGCTCGGAGGTGGCCGATCCGATGAGGGAGGTCAACCCGACCGAGCTGCCGGGACTCCAGATCAGGTCGGTGCCGGTCGGCGGCGTGGTCGGGGTGCCGTCGAAGTCAGCCGTGAACGTGGCTTCCACCGAGGCCACATCGGCCGGATTCGAGTCGGTGACCGCGAAGTCGCGGGTGTTGACGTAGTAACGAGAGGTGAGGTTGAGGGTCATCACCGAGCAGACCGAGTTGTCGACGCAGAACGCCTTGATATGGAAGGCGCGGAATGACGGTGGCGCCCACCGCACCTGGACCCCGTGAGCGGCCAGGTAGGAGTACGCCGGCTGATTTTGGCTGGCCTCCAGCCCGTGGTCGAGGATCACCCGCACCGTTACCCCGCGGCCGGCGTCGGTGGCCAGGAGAGACTCGGCCTGGGTATCCACCAACTCGTACATCGACAGGTCGAGGGTTCTGCGGGGCGAGCCCAGCCACGCGTAGATCGGCGCCATCCCCTGGTCGGGCTCGGCGATGAGGACCGATGCCGAGGTGCCGGTTGGTCCCGGTGAAGTGGACGCGGGGCTGGGAGGCGCGGTGGCGAGAGGAACGGTGGAGGGAACCGGCCGGGAGGGGGGAACGGTGGTGGCGGAGGTGATGGGCGTTACCGTGCAGGCGGCCAGGCCGATGGCCATCACGCCGGCGACCGCCGCGGAAACGGCAGGCGAATGTCGGGCCAGGACTCGTAGTGGCTGACGGTGGCGCACGGTGTATCTCCTTGTCGCTTCCCTGGACGAGCAACCTAAGTCGCCGGTGTGACGCCGGGCCTCCCGTACATCTACAGCGGCTCTCCCTCTCCGAGTTCGCTGGTGGTCTCGGCGATGGCCCGCTCGGTGGCTCCGGCGGCGAGGGGCTCGCCGCCCCCGGTGTCCCGCCACAGCTCCGGGACCCGCCACAGCAGCACCAGCACCCCGATGACGCAGGCCGCGCCTCCCGACCACACCGCGAACTGGGGACCGCCGAGTTCGGCGGCGAGTCCGGTCTCCGCGTCCCCCAGCCGGGGGCCGCCGGCCACCACCGCGAAGAAGGTCCCCGACAACCGGCCCTGGAGGTGATCCGGCACCGTCCGCTGCTGGACCGCCTGCCGGAACACCGCGGAGATCACGTCGGCCGCGCCGGCCAGGGCCAACAGCCCCAGGCCGATCCACAGCACCGGGATGATGCCGAACAGGGCGATGGTGGTGCCCCATACCGTCACGCAGGCGGCGATGGCCCTCCCCTGGTGGCGAATTCGCTGGCACCAACCGGTCAACAGCGAGCCGACGAGGGCCCCGGCCCCGGGAGCCGCGTAGAGCAGCCCCACCACCCCGGCCCCGCCCCGGAACAGGCCCACCCCGAGGGCCGGGAACACCGCCCTGGGCATCCCGAAGATCATCGCGTTGAGATCGATCCAGTAGGTGGCCGACAGCATCTTCTGCCCTCTGAGGTGCGAAAAGCCCTCGGCCATCGAACGGAGCCCCATCGGGGTCCCCCCGCCGGTGGGCACCAACGACGGCAGCAGGAGGGCGACGACCAGGGCCACCCCGAAGGTGGCCACGTCGATCCCGAACACCGCTCCCAGCCCGATGCTGGCGATCAGCACCCCGGCCAGGGCCGGCCCCGCCACCAGCGCCAGCTGCTGGATGGATGTCTGCAGGGCCACCGCGGTGATGACGTCCTCTTCGGGGACGATCGTGTACAGGGCAGCCCGGCGGGCGGGCCAGTCGACGCCCTGAAAGCCGGCCGCCGCCGCGGTGCAGGCGAACAGCGGCCACACCTGGGGATGGGGGAGGGTGGCGTTGATGACCAAGCCGCCGCTGGCAGTGGCCATGGCCAACTGGGTGACGATCAGCACCTTGCGACGGTCCATGGCATCGGCCAGGGTGCCGCCGATCAGCGCGCCGCCCAGCAGCGGGACCAGCCCCACCACCCCGGTCAAACCGACGATCAAGGTTGAACGGGTCAGCGAGTAGGCCTGGAAGGAGACGGCGACCAAGGTGAGCTGGGTACCCAGGCCCGACACCAGCTGACCGGACCACAAACGGCGGAAGTCGCGGTGGCGGCGCAACGGCGTGATGTCGATGATGACGCGAGCCACCCGGCAACCGTAGTGGGGACGGTGTTGGCCGTCCGGTGATGTCGGAGCCGACAACCAACGCGATAGAGTGACGGCCATGCGATCGTCAGATGTGGCCGCGAGCCGGATGTTCCGGCGGGCCGGGAGCCTGGTGGCTCCCGCCTCCTCGCGCGGGTCGGTAGCGCTCTGCGCCCTGGCCGGCGCGCCTGCCGTCATGGCAGCTGGCGCCAAGGCGATCTCGGAGGCACTCCCGACGGATTAAACCGACCGACTACATGGTCCGGGACCGTCAAGGAGTCGCTTCTCACGGAGCGGCTCCTTTTTGTTTCCCCGGAAACGGCTCGAGAACGCCGAGGGCCGCAGGCCTGCCCGGCCCGACCACCAACGAATTCCCAAGGAGGACAACCATGAATGACGACGATCACAACCAGCAGTATCAGCGTGACCCGGCCACCACCCGGTCGGCCACCGAGCGCGCCCGCCGGGAGTGGGGAACCCGCCTCGTCGACCCGGGCGATACCCACGACAAGGGCGAGCTGTCCCTCTGCGTCGGCGAGGCCGCTTGAGCCGCCCTGGGCCATAATCGGGTGACCGGCAGTGGGGACACCCAAACGGGGACCACAGGGATGGAGGCGGCAATCGACCATGACGACACTTCAGGATGTGACCGACATCGCCCGCCAGGATTCGTTCTTGGCGGTTGTCTCGACGCGGCGAGCTGACGGCAGCATCCAGTCGTCGGTGGTCAACGCCGGTGTCCTCGCCCATCCCGTCGACGGCGAGGACGTCGTCGGCTTGGTGACCTACGGCAAGGCCAAGTTGGCCAACCTTCGAGAGCGGCCGCAGCTGAGCGTCACCTTCCGGGCCGGGTGGCAGTGGGCCACCGTGGAGGGCCGAGCCGAGGTGATCGGTCCCGACGACCCGAACCCGGTCATCGACGCCGAAGGTGTCCGATTGCTTCTCCGCAATGTGTTCCAGGCCGCCGGAGGTACTCACGACGACTGGGATTCCTACGATCGCACCATGGCCGAACAGCGGCGGACCGCGGTGCTCGTCCGGCCGACCCGGATCTACAGCAACTGAGCCCCCCGGAGCGCCGCCGGTCCGTGCGTGGCTAGGCCGGCTCGGGACGCTCCTGGCCCTGGAACTGGATGCGGTAGAGCTCGGCGTAGACGCCGTCGGCGTCGAGCAGCTCGTCGTGGCGGCCCCGCTCGACGATCCGGCCGTGGTCCAGCACCAGGATCATGTCGGCTTCCCGGACGGTCGACAGCCGGTGGGCGATGACCAGGGAGGTCCGCCCCTCCAGCGCGGTGGCCAGGGCCCGCTGCACGGCCACCTCCGACTCCGAGTCGAGATGGGCAGTGGCCTCGTCGAGCACCACCACCTCGGGCGCCTTCAACAGGAGCCGGGCGATGGCCAGGCGCTGCTTCTCGCCTCCCGACAACCGGTAGCCGCGGTCGCCCACCACCGTGTCGACCCCGTCAGGGAGGGTGTCGATGAGGGTGGAGATCTGGGCGCCCCGCAACGCGGCGTCGAGTTGGGCGTCGGTGGCACCGGGCTTGGCGTAGAGCAGGTTGTCCCGGATGGTCTCGTGGAACAGGTGGGCATCCTGGGTGACCAGGCCGACGGTGTCGGTCAGGGAGGCCATGGTCACGTCCCGGACGTCGACGCCGTTGATCCGGACCGAGCCGGCCCGCACGTCGTAGAGGCGGGGGAGGAGATGGCTGATGGTGGTCTTGCCGGCTCCCGACGGCCCGACCAGGGCCACCATCTGCCCGGGCTCGGCGGTGAAGCTGACGTCGAACAGGACCTGTTGGGAGACGGAGGTGTCGAGCACCGCCACCGACTCCAGCGAGGCCAGCGAAACCTCCTCGGCGGTCGGGTACCGGAAGTCGACGTGTTGGTACTCGATCCGGGCCGGCCCCGGGGGCACCGGCACCGCGTCGGGCTTGTCGGTGATCATCGGGGGGAGGTCGAGGATCTCGAAGACCCGGTCGAAGGACACCAGGGCGGTCATCACGTCGACCTGGACGTTGGACAGCGAGGTCAGCGGCCCGTAGAGCCGGCCGAGGTAGGCGGCCAGCGCCACCACCGTACCGACGCTCAAGCCCCCGTCGATGGCCTGGATGCCTCCCCACCCGTAGACCAGGGCGGTGGCCAGGGAGGCGGTGAGGGTGAGAGCGGCGATGAAGACCCGGGCGTACATGGCCTGGGTCACCCCGATGTCCCGCACCCGCCCCGCCTTGTTCTCGAAGGAGCCCGTCTCCTCCGACGGGCGGCCGAACAGCTTGACCAGCAGGGCCCCGGACACGTTGAACCGTTCGGTCATGGTGGTATTCATCTGGGCGTTCAGTCCGTAGGACTCCCGGGTGATCGAGGACAGCCGCCTCCCCACCCGCTTGGCCGGGAGCACGAACACCGGGAGGATGACCAGGCTCACCAGGGTGATCTGCCACGACAGGAAGAACATCACGATCAGCACCAGCGTGACGCTGACCAGGTTGGCCACCACCGAGGACAGGATGTCGGTGAACGCCTGCTGGGCACCGAGCACGTCGTTGTTCAACCGGCTGATGAGGGCCCCGGTCTGGGTCCGGGTGAAGAAGGAGATGGGCATCTTCTGGATGTGGCTGAACACCTGGGAGCGCATGTCGAAGATGAGCCCCTCGCCGACCTTGGCCGATACCCATCGCTCGGCGATGGAGAGGCCGGCTTCGGACACGGCCAGCCCCCCGGCCACCAGGGCCAGGGTGATGATCAAGCCGTGGTTGTGATGGAGAATCCCATTGTTGATGATGTCCCGGAAGATGAGCGGGTTGACCACCCCGATGACCGCGTCGGTCACGATCAGCACCATGAAGAAGATGAGGATGTTGCGGTACGGGCGGCTGAATTTGAGCATCCGCTTGGCGGTGCCCTTGGTGATGGGCTGCTGGACGACGCCGGCGTCCCGGCGCATCTGGCGGAGAGCGCCGCCGAACGCCCCGCCGCCGCCGGTTCCTCCTCTGCCTCCGTGCATCATGCTCCGGACCATACCTGTGGAGGTCGGGAGGCCCGGCGCCGAGGGCTAGGAAACCGCGCCGATCGCGCCGGAAAGAACAACCTCGTCCAGTGAGCCAATCGCGGCGGTCAGGGTCCCCGAGCTCTCGGAACTACCGAATGCGGTGTTGCTCTTCGCCGGCCAACCTTGGTGGGGCCCTAGCGGCCACGATCACAATCCCGTCGAAAATCCGAAGCGCACAAACACTTAAGTAAGTACTTGACTGTGGTTCTCGGGTCAATATACTTAAGTACATGCTTAACCAAACGATCGACCTGGACCGGACCTTCCAGGCGCTGGCCGACAAGAGCCGGCGCACCATGGTCGAACGGCTCACCCTTGGGCCCGCCTCGGTCACCGAGCTGGCCGAACCCCTGGCCATGTCCCTCGCTGCGGTCGTCCAGCACGTGCAGGTCCTCGAGGCGTGCGGGGTGGTGAAGACCGAGAAGGTAGGGAGGACACGCATGTGCCGGATCGAACCGGCGGCGATGACCGCCGCCGAGCAGTGGATCACCGATCGGCGCCGGGGCTGGGAAGGCCGCCTCGACCGACTGGGCGATGTCCTGAACGAAGTCGCCACCCCCGAGGAGAAACCATGACCCCGTCCACCGTCGACCATGACTCGTTCGTCATCGAGCGGACCTACGACACCCCGATCGGTCAGGTCTTCCGGGCGTGGGCGGACCCCAGGCTCAAGGCCCGCTGGTTCGCCGGCTCCGCGGATGCCCTGGGAGCCGGCTACGAGCTCGACTTCCGGGTCGGGGGCCGGGAGGTGAACCGAGGGGGGCCGCCGGGCGGGCCGGTCTACACCTACGAGTCGGAGTTCCGCGACATCGTTCCCGACCGGCGGATCGTCTACACCTACCAAATGTACGCCGATGAGGTTCGGATCTCGGTGTCGGTGGCCACCGTCCAGTTCCGCAGCCAAGAGGCATCGACGCACCTGGTCCTCACCGAGCAAGGGGTGTTCCTCGACGGCCATGACACCGTGGCCCAGAGAGAAGCGGGAACCCGGTCCCTGTTGGACTCGTTGGCGGCCATCCTGCCCGGAGGCGCGTAGTGAGGGCCTTGGCTTCATTCATCATCACCAGCCTGGACGGCTTCTATGCCGGCCCGAACGGTGAGCTCGAGTGGTCGAACGTGGACGAGGAGCTCAATGACTTCGCCGTTCGCCAACTCGACGCCGCCGACACCCTCGGCTTCGGCCGGATGACCTACGAACACATGGCCGCCTACTGGCCGACCGACCAGGCGCAGGCCAACGACCCCGCCATCACTTCCCGGATGAACACCAAACCCAAGCTCGTCTTCTCGACCGTCCTCGAACACGCCGGCTGGTCCAACACCACCGTCATCGGGGGCGACGCGGTCGGACAGACAGAAACGTTGAAGACCGCCCCTGGCGGCGAGTTGCTCGTGCTCGGCAGCGCCCACCTCACCGCCAACTTCGCGGTCGCGGGCGTCCTCGACGAATTGCGGATCATGGTCTGCCCGGTCGCCCTGGGTCAGGGCCATTCCCTCTTCGAGGATCTGAAGAACCGGGTCGCACTCCGGTTGGGCGACGTGAGGAGGTTCGGCTCTGGCAACGTCCTGCTCACTTATCGGCCCGCGGTCTAAGGGCTGACCAACCCCTTCCCGGTGACCAGCGGGAGGTCGAGGGCGGTGAGCAACCCCGGGGGACCGTCCACCACCGCGGGAATCGAGTTGACCAGGCGCATGGCGGTGGCCTTCAACCCGGCGGTGTTGTGGTCCCCGTCGCTCCCCAGGAGCTGGAGGTCGAGGGTGTAGTTCGGCTCACCGCTGATCTGCACCCGGTAGCCGCCGTGCCCGGCCGGTTGCGGCCAGTCGGGGCCGAGCGAGTCGTCGAGCCGGGTGACGTGCTCGAGGACGATCACCGCCTTGCCGCTGCGGATCCCCCGGACCTCGAAGTGCAGCGCTCCCACCGTCCCCTTCTCGATGGTCCCGGCCGCCACCTCGAAGGTCTTGGTGGCCGGCAGCCGCTCGTACCACTCCTCCACGGAGTCGAGCTCGACGTCGAGGCCGGCGGCCAGCTGGCGCACCACGCTGCCCCAGGCGGTGGTCAGCACCCCGGGGAGCAGGATCATCGGCACCTGGTCCATCGGCCGGCCGAAGCCCATGATGTCGAAGAGGACCATGCCCTGGTTGTAGGTGTTGTAGTTGAGGACCTCCGACACCCGGAGCTCGTCGATCCGCTCGCTCACCCCGGTCAGCACCAGGGGCAGGGCGTCATTGGCGAATCCGGGGTCCACCCCGTTGACGAAGAGCGACACCCCCGCCTCGGTGGCCGCGGTCTGGAGCGGTTCGACCATCGAGTCGTCGACGACGCCGAACGGGTACTGCATGAAGACCGGCCCTGACGACACCACGTTCACCCCGGCCCGGAGGATCCGTTCGATGTCGGCCAAGGCCTCGGTGAGCCGGTTGTCGGCCATGGCGGTGTGGGCCACCACGTCGGGCTTGAGCGCCAGGAGCTGGTCGGCGTCGTTGGTAGCGCTGATCCCTAGCTCCCGGTCGAGCCCGGCCAGCTCGCCGGCGTCCCGCCCGACCTTGTCGGGGTTGGACACCCAGAGCCCGACCAGTTCGAGGTCGGGGCGGGCGTCGATCCCGGCAATGACATGCCGGCCGGCATTGCCGGTGCTCCAGGCGACAACTTTGTAGGTGCGGCTCACGGGGATCTCCTCGGTCTCGTTCTGTCGGTCGGGCGGTTCGTCGGTCGTGCGGATCTGTCGGTTCGGTTCGGGTCGTTCTCAGATGATGTCGGGAAGGCCCATGTCCAGATTGGGGTGCTCGATGCCGCCGTCGACCTCGAGCACCTTGCCGGTGATATAGCTCCCCGCCTGAGAGGCCAGGTACACCACCGCGGCGGCGATGTCCTCGGGGTCGCCGATCCGGCCCAGCGGGGTTTCGGCTTCGATAGCCGTCCGCAGCTCGTCGGTCTGCATGACGATGTCGAGGGCCGAGGTGGCCACCGATCCCACCGCGATGGCGTTGACCCGGATCCGGGGGGAGAGATCGGCGGCCGCCAACCGGGTGTAGTGGGCCAGGGCGGCCTTGGCGGTGCCGTAGGCGACGTAGCCCCGGCCGGCCATCCGGCCCATGGCCGACGAGATGTTGACGGCCGACCCGCCGTCGTTCTCCAGCATCAGCGGCACCGCCGGCCGCAACAATGCGTGGGCGGTGGCCACGTTGAAGTGGAACGCCTGCTCCAGTCGACCCGGCGAAGTGTCGAGGAACGGCCGGGG
>DASZIT010000017.1:0-31386 GCA_035948855.1 Acidimicrobiales bacterium
GGATGCCACCTGTGTGGTCCCCGGCTGCGATGCGGTCACCGGATTGGAGATCGACCACCGGATCGTCGAAGTCAGAGACAACGGGCCGACCGCCCTTTGGAACCTGGCCAAGCTCTGCGCCCATCACCACGACCTCCGCCACCACGGGGGGTTCACCCTGGCCGGAGGGCCGGGCCACTGGCAGTGGATCCCGCCCGGTGCTGACCCCGACCCGCCCCGACCCCGAACCAAACGACCCGCCGGTCGAAACGGCCGAAACGGCAGCAACCGATCGGATCGGCGACCGGAACCATCCGAGCCCGCCCCCCGCCTCTTCCCGAAACAGGAGTGAGCCCGGCAGACCAGCCCGACCGAAGTTGACCCGGCGGAGCTCCACCTAGTGGAGCCGGGTCAGCGCCTTCCGCATCCCTCGGATCGCCTGGCTCACTCGCTCAAGTCGGGGAAGCCGGCGTCCAGGGGATGCGAGGTGCGTCAGCCCACAGGTGCTCGAGGTCATAGAACGCTCGAGCCTCGTCGAGAAACACATGGACCAGGTAGTCGCCGTAGTCCATCAGAATCCACCGGGCGTCATCGAGCCCCTCCACCTGGAACGGGGCCGATCCTCCGGCCGCTTTGACTCGAAGCTCCACCTCATCTGCAATGGTTCTGACCTGTCGCGCATTCCGGCCACTGGTGATCACAAACGCATCGGTGATTCCGAGCATCTCGCCCATTGCCAAAATGACCGTGTCCTCACCTGACTTGGAATCTGCGGCTTGAGCCGCCAAGAGAACTTCGTCGGGCACTGCGGGGTCGTGACGATCTGCAACCGATGTGGCAGTGCCTGGGGTCAACGGTGTCTCCTTCTGGCGCCTAGGCGCCGGGTATGGGCAAGTTTTGGATGATTGATAGGTGGTGGGCGAGGACAATGCCGGCCCCGACTGGAGTGGATCCAGCCGGTCGATCACGGGCCAAGGTGAGAATGAGCACGGTCATTCCGATACATGCCGCAATGACCAACCCGCAAACCAGTGCGATTCGTTGGCGCCCTTGGCGCTCTTTCCGTAGTGCTCTCCGGCTGACCGCACCCCGGCTGGCCGTTCCTGGGCTGACCGTACCCGGGTTGACAACGCCAACCGATACTACCGGCTCGGCAATTACCGCAGACACAGGTGATTGGCCATCAGACGGCGCTGCGGGCGAGGGCATGACCACCTCGGTGGTTTCGTCCTCGGCCAGCGTCATCCGTTCGCTCATCTCCCCGTAGCGTACAGACCCCGGAGGCGAATGCAACGGATCACCGGGTCAGGGATCAGCCCCTCGACTGGTAAGCCGGCTTCGAGCTGCGCCCGGAGCTCGGTGCTGGAGACGTCGAAGGGCGGGACCTGGACCCTCACCGACTGCCATCCGGAAGGCGGCTCAACCATGGTCACCCCCGGTCGGTCAACCACCGCCAAGGTGGCGTTTTGCCGCAAGGTTGGCTCATCCCGCCAGGTAGGGAGGTCGGCAACCACGTCAGCCCCGACGACCACGATCAGCTGGCTGGACGGGTCAAGTTTGTGCAACTCGTTGACCGTGTCCACCGTGTACGACGGCCCACCCCGGTCGATCTCGATGCGGCTGGGTTCCAGTCCCGGCCGCCCCTCGGTGGCCGCTTCCACCATGGCGTAGCGGTCCTCGGCCGGGGTCACCGACCGGGTCCCCTCCTTCTGCCAGGGTTCGTTGGCCACCACCAGCAGCATCCGATCGAGTCCCAGCTTCCGGTACACCGTTTCCGCGGCTTCGACATGACCGGTGTGAATGGGATCGAAGGTGCCTCCGAAGATCCCGATGCGGGCGGGTCCCTCAACCACCTCAGTTGCCGGCGAGCGCGGCAACGACCGGGGCGAAGGCTTCCATTTCGGTTTCGTGGACCACGACGTAGGAAAACCCGAACGTCTCCCGCCGCTGACGGAGGCTCTCGATGATCTCATCGGTGGTCCCGATCATGGTGAGGGGTGATCCCTCGACTTCCTCGGGGGTCAGGGACATCAGCCCGGCCAGCTGCTCCACCGCTTCACGCCGGTTGGGGACGATCTGGACGACAAAGGTCAAACATTGCAGTTCGATCTGGTCGAAACGCTCACCGGCCGCCTCGCGGATCCATTGCACCCGTTGGAGGTAGTACTCGGCGGTGGTGGTGGCGATCACCTCGCGACCGACGTACCCGGCGGCCAAGCTCGGATTGACCCCGACGATGTCGGCTTCCCGGGCGGCGATCCCGAGCACCCGCTTCCCGCCGCCACCGATGAGGATCAACGGATGGGGCCGCCGGTGGGGCGTCGGCGTGCCTTTCGCCCCGGTCACTTGGTAGTGCTCGCCCTTGAAGTCGGTGGTCTCATCCGCCCACAGCGACTTCATGATGGTCAGACCCTCCTCCATCCGGCTGATGCGAACGCCAGGTCGATCCTCGGGGATGCCCGACTGCTGGTAGTCGACGCTCATCCAGCCGGCCCCCAGCCCGAACTCCATCCGACCCTCGGACATCAGGTCCAGAGTGGCGATCTCCTTGGCCAGCACCAGCGGGTGGCGATAGTCGTTGTCGAACACCAGCGACCCGACTCGCAGCGTGGTGGTCGCCTCGGCGGCCACCGTGAGCGCCACCAGGGGCCCAAATTGGTCTTCGAAGTGGTCCGGAATGAAGAGCGTCGAGTAGCCGAGGTCCTCGATCTTGCGGGCCACGTTCCGCCAGGATGCCCCGGAATCGGCCCTCGACAACTGAACTGCGAATCGAAATGGGTGCATGGTTCTGATCCTAGAGCGGAAGGCTTTACGCTGGTACTGTGCCGATCGACCCCCAAACATCACCGTGGGCCCCCGATTCGTGGCGGCAAAGGCCTGCCGCCCAGCAGCCGGTCTGGCCAGATGACGCCGAGCTGAAGCGGGTGCACTCCCAGCTGTCGTCGCTTCCCCCCCTGGTTTTTGCCGGCGAGGCCCGCCAGCTGACCCGGGCCCTCGGGGACGCGGCCGGCGGTCGGGCGTTTCTGTTGCAGGCAGGCGACTGCGCCGAGTCGTTCACCGAATTCACCGCCGACGGGATCAGGGACAAGCTCAAAGTCATCCTCCAGATGGCGGTCGTCCTGACCTACGGGGCGGGAGTACCGGTGGTGAAGCTGGGGAGGATCGCCGGACAGTTCGCCAAGCCGAGGTCATCCCCCACCGAGCAGGTCGGCGATCAGGTCCTCGACTCCTTCCGGGGCCACATGGTCAACGACGACCTTCCCACCCCGGCCGCCCGGGTACCGGATCCCAACCGGCTCATCACCGCCTACCAGCAGTCGGTGTCCACCCTCAATCTGTTGCGAGCCTTCACCAAAGGCGGGTTCGCCGATCTCTCCCAGGTCCACGCCTGGAATCAGGAGTTCGTGGCGTCATCCGCTCAAGGGCAGCGGTTCGAGGCCATCGCCGAAGGCATCGACCGGGCGCTCAGGTTCATGGAGGCGTGCGGCATCAAGTTGACCAGTGAGGACACCCTCCACGAGGTGGACTTCTGGACCAGCCACGATGCTCTGATCCTCGACTACGAAGAGGCACTGACCCGCCGCGACTCCCTGACCGACGACTGGTACGACTGCTCGGCCCACATGTTGTGGGTCGGTGAGCGGACCCGCCAACTCGACGGCGCCCACTGCGAGTTCCTCTCCGGGATCCACAATCCTGTCGGCTCCAAGCTCGGGCCCAATGCCACTCCAGACGATGTCATCGCTCTGTGCGAGAAACTCAACCCGGATCGGATTCCCGGTCGGTTGACGTTGATCACCCGCTTCGGTGCCGGTGCCATCGAGGCCGGGCTTCCCCCCTTGCTGCGCGCCGCCCGCGACGAGAACCATCCGGTGCTGTGGGTCTGCGATCCGATGCACGGGAACACCTTCACCGTCGACGGCGGTCGCAAGACCCGACGCTTCGACGACATCTTCGCCGAGCTCAAGGGGTTCTTTGCCGCCCACCGCGAGACGGGTACCTGGCCGGGTGGAGTGCATCTGGAGCTGACCGGTGAAGATGTCACCGAATGTCTGGGTGGGGTGGAGGACATCGTCGAGGGCCAGCTCAATCAGCGTTACGTCACCACCTGTGACCCCCGGTTGAACGCCCGCCAATCCCTTGACCTGGCGTTCAGCGTCGCCGAGCTGCTGAGGACTTGACCGGCCCGTCGACGGGCAAACCGGGGGGTCATTGACCGCCACGGTCGTGGCCACCAGAATGGTGCGGTCTCCGGGGGGCAGGAATTGGCATCCATCTTCCAACAGCGTCTGATATGTCGGCGCGCTCACCCGGATGCACTGACCATGACCGTCCGCCCATCCCCCATCGTGAGAAAGCAACGGAGAAACTGCACCTGATGTCCTTTGCCACCAGTCAGCGTCCCTCCCCAGCCCGGCGCACCGTCGTCCGGCGTTTGCGGGGGTCGCGACGAGCAGTTATCACCGCCCTGACCGGGGTGGTCTGTCTGTTGGGGGCGGTGGTGATCCCGGTGGTCACGGTTGCGCCGACACCGGCGGCGGCGGCATCCAACAACGTCCCGTCGTACTGGTTGGTGGCCACTGACGGCGGCATCTTTTCGTTCGGCGGCCTTCCCAACTACGGATCGATGGGTGGTCAGCGACTCAACCAACCGATCGTGGGGATGGCGGCCACCCCCAACGGCGGCGGGTACTGGCTGGTGGCCAGCGACGGCGGCATCTTCTCGTTCGGCAACGCGGCGTTCCACGGCTCGATGGGCGGCCAACCCCTCAACAAGCCGATCGTGGGCATGGCCTCCACTTCGGACGGCGGTGGCTACTGGTTGGTGGCATCCGACGGCGGCATCTTTTCGTTCGGTGACGCGGCGTTCCACGGTTCAACCGGCGCGATCCGGCTCAACAAACCCGTCGTCTCCATGGCGCCGACCGGCGATGGCGCCGGCTACTGGTTGGTGGCGACCGACGGCGGCATCTTCGCCTTCGGCGACGCGGCATTTCATGGATCGACCGGGGCCATCACCCTCAACCGACCGGTGGTGTCGATGACCCCTTCCGCTGGTGGCGGTGGCTACTGGCTGGTGGCTTCCGACGGCGGCATCTTCGCCTTCGGCAACGCGCCGTACTACGGCTCCGCCGGAGGTGAGGCCCTGTCCCGGCCGATCGTGGCCATCCAGTCGACCCCCAACGGCAGCGGCTATTGGATGACCGATACCGCCGGCCTGGTCTTCAACTTTGGCGCCGCCGGCTATTTCGGATCGGCCCCGCCGCAACTGAACGCGCCGATCATCGGTCTGACCGGCGGGATGGGTACGGGCGGACTCGGGAGCAATCCGAATATTCCGTCTGGCGCCTACGGCTATGACATCTCGAAGTTCCAGTGCGGGAGCCTTCCGCCTCCGCCCCACCAGATCGGCGTGGTTGAAGTGACGGGGGCGTCCTACTCGTTCACCAATCCCTGCCTGGCCAGCGAGGCGGCCTGGGCCGGTGCCGGGCTCAACCTGTACATCTATCTCACCTACGGGTTGACCACCACTGGAGCCGCCATCTGCAACGGCTTCGACCAGGATGCGTGCTACGCCGGCTATGGCGCCAGCCAGTACGCCTTCCACCAGGCCCAGGCGGCGGGGGTCAACACCTCGGTGACCTGGTGGCTCGACGTCGAGAGCGATCCCTCGTGGTCGACCGACACCAGTGCCAATGCCGTCTTCGTGCAGGGCGCGGTGGAGGGACTGCGGGCGCTCGGGGTCAACAACGTCGGGATCTACACCAGCGTCCTCAGCTGGCCCGGGATCGTCGGTGCCTATCAACCCCAGCTGCCGCTGTGGGCTGCCTGGTACACCAACAATCCCCAGCAGAACTGCGCCACCGCCTACTCGTATGCCGCCGCCCACGGGAGCAACCTTCCCTCCGGCGGGGTCTGGATGACCCAGTACACCAGCAACGCCAACGGCTACGACGGCGACTACGCCTGCTGAGCAACCAGAGGGCTCGAGAGTCCCGTGGGGTTCCGGGGGCTCAGATGGCCGGCGTCGTTGTAGCCCAACAGGCGCCAGCGGCCACCCTCGATTTCCCAGGTGGTGAGGGAGGCATGCTGGGTACGGAGCTGTAGCCGGGCCCCGGCCCGACCACCCACCAGCGGGAGCATCGAGAGCAGCGATGCCTCGATGACGCCGGCGTGGCAAGCCACCACCACCAGGCCACCGGGATGCCCGGCCACCACGCCCTCCAGGGCGTCGGCCACCCGGAGCACGAACCCGGTCCAACTCTCCCCTCCCGGGGCGATCGGCTCATCGGGGTGCTCGTCCCAGTTGGGGCCTCGATACCGGGTGCTGAACTCGCCCCAGGTGAGTCCGTCGGCGTCCCCGGGGTGGAGCTCGCAGAGGCCGCATTCCGTTGTCACTGTCGGGGATGGCCCGAAGGTCCCCTCCGGCCCAAGAGGTCTGAGTGCCGGGGCCAGCAGTTCCGCCGTCTCGATGGCTCGCGGCAACAAGCTGGCGTAGAGGGCGTCGGCGCCGGCGAGCTCCCCGGTCATCGCCAACCGCTCACCGAGCGCCCTCACCTGGCGCACGCCTTCGGCGGTGAGCCCGGTGCACCCCTTGATCCCCCCGCAGATCCCCGACACATTGCACTCGGCTTCGCCGTGGCGGACCAGGACCAGGCGGGTGGTGGTCGACGGGCCGGTCGGGGCCATGGTGCGGATGCCATCGGGTGGCGCGGTTGTCCGGCCATCCGCCCGGCCCGGTCCCGGGTCCGCGCCGGTGGGAGGGGCGGCGACCAGACCCTCGAATCCGCCGACTGCCTCGGGCGCCATCAGGCGAGTTCCCCGACGAATCGCTCGAGCTGCCGCAAGGTGCGGCACTCGATGACGCTGTCGCAGTGGACGCCGTACTCCCCCACGATCGAGTCGCCGGAGTTCCAATAGGCCTGGGGCTCCGGGTTCAGCCAGTAGACCCGGCGGGCCCGATCCTGCAGCTCCTTCACCACCCAGGCCTGCGAGGCGTGATAGTTGTTCCGGGCATCGCCGAGGAGGAGCACGCTGGTCCGGGGATTGATCTCTTCACCCCATCGCTCCCAGAACACCGTCAGCGCGTGGCCGTAGTCAGAATGGCCGTCGACCCAGATCACGTCGGCCTCGGTGTTGATGCGGTGGACGGCATCCGCCGGATCGTCGACGTGCTCGAAGAACCGGGTGACCTCGTCGATGCCGTCGATGAAGACGAAGCTGCGCACCTTGGAGAACTGGGAGCTGATGGCGTGGACCAGATGCAGGGTGAACCGGGCGAAGGAGGCCACCGAGCCGGAGATGTCGGCGATGACCACGATCTCGGGCTTGGCCGGCCGGGGGTACCGGAACTTGGGATCCAGCGGCACCCCGCCGGTCGACAGCGAGTGGCGGACGGTGCTGCGGAAGTCGAGGGGTCCCTTGCGCCCGTGGCGGCGTTTGCGGGCCAACCGGACGGCCAGCTTCCGGGATAGCGGCTGCAGGGCCTTCCGGAGGAGCACCATCTCCTCTCGGGTGGCATGCATCACGTCGACGTCCTCGGGGAGCGGCTTGCGGAGGGATTTGGCCAACGCCTCGCTCCCCCGGTCGGCCACCAGCCTCCGACGGATCTCGTTCTCGATCTCCCGGCGGAGCTGATCGATGCGGGACTGGAACTCGTCGCGGAGGAGGCGTTCCTCCAGGGTGGTGAAGGTGATCTGTCCCCCCGGGTCCCCCTCCGATTCGGTGCCCGGCACCCCGGCGGCCGGGGGCGAGGTGGACCCGGCCCGAGCGTCATCGAGCAGCCGGTCGAGGATCCCGTCCAGATCGAGGTTCCGCAGCGTGCGGTAGAGGTAATAGGTCCCGCCCACCGGGCGCCCCGGCTCCATCCCGGCGTACCGGGCCACCGCGTGGCGGGCCACCGCGGCGATCATCGCGTTGTTGGAACCCAGCAGGGCCTTGTAGAGGAGCTCGGCCAACTCCTCGGAGGTCATGCCCTCCTGCCCGCCGCCTCCGCCCCGACCCTGTCCCTTGCCGTTGCCCCGGCCGGCGAGTTTGGCCGCCGGGTTCTCCTCCGACTCGTCGCCCTCGGCATCGAATTCGGAGTCGGCGTCGCCGATCCGGTACTCGGGGCCCCGCAGGGAGAAGTAGATCTCGAAGGTCGTCTCGTAGGCTCGCCAGTGGGTCGACGACTTCACCAGGCTGGCCCCCAGGGCGTACTTCAGCGCTTCCCGGTCCTCCAGTGGGATATGCCGCATGGCCTCGGCGGCATCCAGGTGCTCGGTGAGCGACACCGGGATGCCGGCAGCCCGAAGCTCGGCGATGAAACCGGTGAGGAGATCGAGCACGACGAGGGTCCTGGATTCAGAATCAGTCGGAGACCTCGACGCCGGCCAATTCCTTGGCGGCTCGGTCGATGTCCGATCGGTACTTGAGAAGGATGTTGAGCGTGTCCCGGGCGCGTTCGGCGTCGATCGATTCCACGCCGAGCACCACCAGGGTGCGGGCCCAGTCGAGCGTCTCCGACACCGACGGCAGCTTTTTCAGCTCGAGGGTACGGAGCGACCGCACGATGCGGGCGACCTGGTCGGCCAATGCCGCACTGATACCCGGCACCCGGGTCTCGATGATGGCCCGCTCCCGGTCCAGCTGGGGATAGTCGATGTGGAGGTAGAGGCAACGACGCTTCAGCGCCTCCGACAGTTCGCGGGTGTTGTTGGAGGTGAGGAAGACCAGCGGGATCTGGGTGGCCCGGACCGTCCCCAGTTCCGGGATCGAGACCTGGTACTCGGAGAGGATCTCCAGCAGCAAGGCTTCGGTCTCCAGCTCCACCCGGTCGACCTCGTCGATGAGGAGCACCACCGGATCGGGCGACCGGATGGCTTCGAGCAGCGGGCGGGCCAGCAAGAACTCTTCGGAGAAGATGTCGTCCTCCAGCGCCTGCCAGGCCTCGTCGGCCCCCGCCTGAATGCGGAGCAGCTGCTTCTTGTAGTTCCATTCGTAGAGCGCTTTGGACTCGTCGAGCCCTTCGTAGCACTGCAACCGGATCAGCCGGCAGCCGGTGAGCCGGGCCACCGACTTGGCCAATTCGGTCTTACCGGTGCCGGCCGGCCCCTCCACCAGGACCGGCTTGGCCAGCCGATCGGCCAGATAGACCACGCCGGCGATGCCCTCGTCGGCCAGATAGTCGACGCTGGCCAGTCCGTCCCGCACCGCGTCAATCGAGTCGAACCGGGGCTCGCCGGCCACCGGGAACCCGGTGGTGATGAGGTCATCGGCGGCGGTCATGACCGCACCTGCCCGTCGCCGTGCACGATGTACTTCACACAGGTCAGCGCCCGGATCCCCATCGGGCCCCGGGCGTGGAGTTTCTGGGTGGAGATCCCGATCTCCGCGCCCAGCCCGAACTCCTCGCCGTCCACGAACCGGGTGGAGGCGTTGACCAGCACCGCCGCCGCGTCGACCTCCTTGGTGAACCGGGTGGCTGTTACTAGGTCGCGTGTGATGATTGCCTCCGAGTGTCCTGATCCGAATCGAGCGATGTGGTCGATGGCGCTGTCGAGATCGTCCACCACCGCGACGGCCATCTTCAAATTGAGGAACTCGGTGGCGTAGTCCTCTTGGCTGGCGATTCCCGCCGAGGGAAGCAGGTCCCGGGTGGCCCGGTCCCCCACCAACTCCACGTCCGGCAGCACCGAGCCGAGATCGGCCAGGAAGTCGGCCGCCACCGACCGGTGCACCAGGAGGGTCTCGGCGGCGTTGCACACCCCGGGGCGGTGGGTCTTGGCATTGCGGACGATCGCCCGGGCCATGGAAAGATCCGCGGCCGCGTCCACGTAGACATGGCAGTTTCCGGCCCCGTCCAGCACGTAGGGAACGGTGGCATGTTCCCGGATGGCCGCCACCAGCGCCGGGCCCCCCCGGGGGATCAGGCAGTCGATCATCCCTTCGAGGCGCATGAAGGCGACCGCCGACTCATGGCTGGTGTCCGCCACCAGACCGACCGCGTCCTCCGGCAGTCCCGCCTTCTCCAGGCCCAGGCGCAGCAGCCCGGCAATGACGGTATTGGTGGCGACCGCCGACGACGATCCTCGGAGCAGGACGGCGTTGCCGGACTTGAGGCAAAGCCCGGCGGCGTCACTGGTCACGTTGGGACGGTTCTCGTAGATGATCCCGATCACCCCGAGCGGCACCCGCACCCGCTGGATGCGAAGCCCGTTGGGCCGAACCCACCCGTCGACGATCTCGCCGACCGGATCGGCCAGACCCGCCACCTGGCGCAGGCCTTGGGCCATCCCCGCCACCCGGGACGGGTCGAGACGGAGCCGATCCACGGTGGAGGCCGCCGCCCCCGTCGCCTCGAACCGGGTCACGTCCCCGGCGTTGGTGGTGAGGATCTGATCGGACTCCTGCTCGAGGAGGTCGGCGGCCCGGTAGATGGCTTCGTTGCGGACCGCCGACGACGACCGGGCCAGTACCCGCGAGGCGGCGTTGGCCCGCTGGGCGAGGTCCACCAGGGTGGATGCGGAGCTTCCGTTCACCGCCACAGCGTACTGGCGGGGGGAGAGGGCCACCCCGACCAGGCATGCCGCCGGGTCCCCACCCCCGGCACCGGTGCCGCCCCCGAGCGGCGGATTCAGGTCCCGGGCGTCAAACCAGGACGACCAGGTCGTCGCGGTGGACGACCTCGGGGGCCAAATTTTCGGGTAGCTCGGAGGAACGATGCCCGGCCCAGGTGGCGACCACCGACGCCGGATGGCGGACCAGGCCCTTGGCGAACACCGCGCCGTCGGGACCGGCGATCTCCACCGCCTCGTCGGTCCCGAAGTCGCCGACCACCGAGACCACTCCGGCCGGGAGCAGTGAGGTGCCCCGCTCCACCAAGGCCCGACGGGCGCCCTCGTCGACCCGGACGGTGCCGGTGGCGCCGATGGCGAAGGCGATCCACAGCTTGCGGGCCGGCAGACGACGGTCCCGCGGTCGGAACCGGGTTCCCACCCCCGGGGCTCCCGAGGTCACCGCGGCCAGCACGTCGGGGTGCGACGCATCGGCGATCACCGCTTCCACCCCGGACCACACCGCGATCTTGGCCGCCGCCAGCTTGGAGCCCATCCCGCCGCTCCCCACCGGGCTGCCCGGTCCTCCGGCAATCCGCTCCAGCTCGTTGTCGATCTCCACCACCTCGGCGATGAGGGATGCCTCTGACGTCCGTTTCGGATCCCCGGTGAACAGACCGGCAGTATCGGTGAGCAGGATCAGCAGGTCGGCACCGACCAGATGGGCGACGAGGGCGGCCAGCCGGTCGTTGTCACCGAACCGGATCTCCTCATCGGCGACCGCGTCGTTCTCGTTGACCACCGGAACCACGCCGAGCTCGAGCAGGCGGCCCAGGGTCTGGCGGGCATGGAGATACTGGCTGCGGTGGACGAAGTCGAGCGGGGCCAGCAGCACCTGGCCGGCGACCAGATCGCAGGCGTCGAGGGCGTCGCTCCATACTGTCATCAGACGGTGTTGGCCGATGGCGGCGACCGCCTGGAGGGTGGCCAGATCCGACGGGCGGGGGGTGCCGGGCGACAGGATGGTCCACCCGGCGGCGATGGCACCGGAGGTGACCACCACCACCCGGTCTCCTGCCTTCCGGACCCGGCCGACTTCGTCGGCCAACTTGGCCACCGCGGCGGTGTCGATCCCTCCCCCGTCGTTGGTGACCGATGACGAGCCGACCTTGACGACCACCGTGCGCGCCGGTACCCCGGAGGTCGGGGAGACGCCGCTCATGACGAACGTCGCCGGCGGCTGGACGGGACTCCGGTGAACTCCGGCTGATCCCGGTACCAGATGAACGAGATCTCCCCGATGCGAACCTCGTCGCCATCCCGGGCCCCGGCCCGGGCCATGGCCCGGTCGACACCGATCTTGCGCAACCGGTCCTGGATGTAGTCAGCGGCTTCGTCAGTGGTCACGTCGTTGAGCGCCACCGCCCGCTCGACCACCTTGCCGAACACCTCGTAGACGCCGTCATCGATCTTTTCCACGCTGAAGCCCTCGGGGAGCGGTCGGTGGATCACGATGTTCCCGGTGGCCTCCGGCTCGTCGGCGCGGGCTTCGGCCACCATCGTCCCCAGGGTGCCGATCAGCGTCGAGATGCCGAGTCCGGTCACCGCCGAGATCACCAGGTTCGGCTGGAAGATCCCACCAATCCCGTCCGTGCCCCCGGCCGCGGCGCCCCCGGCCTCCGCTCCCCCGTCCGAGCCGAACAGGGCGGCGACATCCGCCACATCGGCGATGCCGGCGGCGTCGGCCTTCGAACCGACCACGATGCGCGGCCGGTCCAGGAGGTCGGGCCGGTACCGGCCCAGCTCGTCAATGAGCACCTGGTGTTGCTCGGACGGCGAGACCCCGGTGACCGGGTCGAGCTCGATGAGGACCACCAGGACCCGCGACCGGGTGATGTGCCGCAAGAACTGGTGCCCGAGGCCCTTCCCCTCCGCCGCCCCCTCCACCAGGCCGGGGATGTCGGCCATGGTGAAGTTGGAGTCGTCGTCGCAGCGCACCACCCCGAGGTGGGGCTCGAGGGTGGTGAAGGGATAGTCGGCGATCTTGGGCTTGGCCGCCGAGATCCTCGAGATCAGGGTGCTCTTGCCGACGTTGGGGAATCCCACCAGCGCCACGTCGGCGACCAGGGCGAGTTCGAGGTCGTACCACTGCTCGTGGCCCTTCTCGCCCTGTTCGGCAAACGCCGGGGCCCGGCGCCGGTTGGTGAGGAAGCTGGCGTTGCCCCTTCCCCCCCGGCCGCCCTCGGCCGCCAACCACCGGTCACCCGGACCGACCAGGTCGGCGAGCAACTTTCCCTCGGCGGTGCGGGCCCGGGTCCCGACCGGGACCGGTACCTCGAGATCGGCGCCCCGGGCTCCGTGCTTCTTCTTGCCGCCGCCGTGACCGCCGTCGCCGCCCTTGCGATAGGGATGGTCGCGGAATCCCAACAGCGAGGACTGGTTGGTGGTGGCCACCAGCCAGACGTCGCCACCCCGTCCCCCGTCGCCGCCGTCGGGGCCACCCTTGTCCACGTGTGCCTCACGCCGGAAGGCGACCGCGCCGGCCCCGCCATCGCCCGCTTTCACATGGAGTTGGGCCTCATCGACGAATCCGGACATCCCACGATCCTACCGATCGAAGGTTGGCCGACCCGACGGCGGCGGTGATCACGCTCGGGTTTTGCGCTCCGCCAACCAGTTCAGACGACTTCGAGCAGGACGGGCCGCAACCGGTCGACGGCCTCCGACACCCCGAGGTGTTCGGCCAGCCGGTCGTAGGACCCGTACTCGGCCCGAAGTGCGTCGAGCAGGTTCGCCATCGTCTCGGGTGCCACCTGGATGAGGGCCGGAGCCAGCTTGGTCACGATCTCCACCGAATCCGGGTACTCGCCCTTCAGCCTCTCGAACAACAGGACCATGGCCGGGGCGCTGAGGGTGTAGTCCTCCACGATCGTCTCGTCAGGCACCCCGAGGAAGGCCAGGATGAGCGCCGAGAGCACCCCGGTGCGGTCCTTCCCGGCGCTGCAGTGCACCACCGCGGGGAGGGCGTCACTCTCGGCGAGCAGGTTGATGGCCTGGGCCAGCACCGCACCCCGGCCGACCACCAGCTCGAAGTAGTGGGACGCCACGTAGGACGCCTCCTGCCAGGCGGCGAACTCCTCCGGCGTCGGGAGGACATCAGCCAGCGGAAGGCTGTGGTACCGCACCGGCACCTCGTCGACCGGGAACGAGCCGCGCTGCTCGCCTTCATCGACGGTGCGGAGATCGATGACCGTGGCCAGGCCCATGTCCCGGAGCCGGGCCCGATCGTCCTGACTCAGCTTGTTCAGGCCGTCCGCCCGGAACAGTCGTCGCCAGCGGGTCTGGTGGCCATCGGCGGTCCGGTAGCCGCCGAGATCGCGGAAGTTCACGCACCCATCGAGGACCACGCTCCGGCTGGGAGGAACCGTCGTCGTCACCGGCTCGACCCGCTCACCGGTCAACGAACCCGTGCTGACTGACGCCGGCGACGGATCAGGCGTCGGTGATGACGTCGACCAGTTTGCGCCCTTTTCGGCTGGCGAACTGGACGGTGCCGGCAGTCAGGGCGAACAACGTGTCGTCGCCGCCCTTCCCGACATTGAGCCCGGGATGGAACTTGGTGCCACGTTGGCGGAGGATGATTGCCCCGGCCTGCACGGTGGTGCCGCCGAAGTTCTTCACCCCCAGGCGCTGTGCGTTCGAATCCCGTCCGTTGCGGGTTGAACCGCCACCCTTCGTCTTGGACACGCCGGAAACTCCTTCTCGTTCTTGCTCTGCTGCGTCGTACGGCTGCGCGGGGGCTTAGCCCGCGGCGGTGATGCCGGTGATCTTAATCGTCGAGTAGCGCTGCCGGTGCCCCCACCGGGTGCTCTGGTTCGACTTGTTCTTGTAGGTGAACCCCCGGATCTTGGGTCCGAGCTCTTCGCCGACCACCTGGGCGGTCACCGAGGCCTTGGCCAGGTCGGCCGGGGTGGCCAGCACGGTGTCACCGTCGACCACCAGGACCGGGGTGAACGCCACCTCCGACCCGGGCTCTTTGCCCAGCAATTCGACTCGGAGCTCCTGGCCCTCGGCCACCCGCTCCTGCTTTCCTCCGGTTTGGATCACTGCGTACATAAGGGGCTAACTCTACAGCTCATCTTCGGTGAACACGATTCCACGGCCCTCGCAGACCTCGCACACCGTCGAGAGCGACTCGATGAGGCCCTCGGAGACCCGCTTCCGGGTCATCTCCACCAGCCCTAGCTCGGAGATGTCGAAGACCTGGGTGCGGGTCTTGTCCCTGGCCAGAGCGGCCCGGAGGGCGCTCGACACCTTGTCCCGGTTCTCCCGGATCTCCATGTCGATGAAGTCGATGACGATGATCCCGCCGATGTCCCGAAGCCGCAGCTGACGGGCCACCTCCTCGGCCGCCTCCAGGTTGTTGCGGTAGACGGTCTCTTCGAGGTTGGTGGTACCGACGTTCTTTCCGGTGTTGACGTCGATCACCGTCAACGCCTCGGTCCGGTCGATCACCAGGGAGCCCCCCGAGGGGAGGTAGACCTTGCGGTCCAGGGCCTTGTGGAGCTGCTCGTGGACGTGGTACCGCTCGAACACCGGCAGCGGCTCCTCGGCCGGGTCGAAGTACTCCACCCGGTCGGCCAGCTCGGGGTTGACTGCCCCCACGTAGTCGCGCACCTGCTCGAAGAGGGCCAGGTCGTCGATGACCACCGCCCGGTACTCACGGTTCAGCTCCTCGCGGATCACCCGGACCGCGGTCACCGGCTCCCTATAGAGCAGCGCGGCGCCCTGGCCCTTGGCCGCGGCGGCGGAGATCCCCTCCCACTGGGTGACCAGCCGGGCGACGTCGTTGCGCAGCTCGTCCGCGCTCGCCCCGGCCGCCGCCGTCCGCACGATCAGGCCATGGCCCTTTGGGCGAACCGCATCGACGATCTTCCGAAGCCGCTTCCGCTCGCTGTCGTCCAGCCGTTTGGAGATGCCGAAGGCGGTGCTGTCGGGGACGAGCACCACGAAGCGGCCCGGAATCGAGACCTCCTGGGTCAGCCGGGCGCCCTTGGCCCCGATCGGGTTCTTGGTGACCTGGCAGAGGATGGACTGGCCGGGTCGCAGCACCTGCTCGATGCGGGGCTGGGCCGAGGCATCACCGGTCCCGCTCTCGATGTCGTCCTTGTCGTAGCGGACATCTCCCCGGTAGAGGACGGCGTTCTTCGGGGTCCCGATGTCGATGAAGGCGGCCTCCATGCCGGGAAGCACGTTCTGGACCCGTCCCCGGTAGATATTGCCGTCTATCTGGGTGGCATCGTCCGATTTGCGAGAGACATAGTGCTCCACCAGGGTCCGACCTTCGAGCAGGGCAATCTGGGTGGTCTCCGGTTGCACGTGGACAACCATCATGTAGCGACCGACCGCCTTCCCCCGGCGCTCCCTCCCCCCTCTCCGGTTGAGGTTGACCGCATCATCGGCATTGCGAACCGGAGACAGGGACTCGACCGACGCCCCATTCTCGTTACCGAACGTCTCACTACCGACCGTGCCAACACCAGCGGACCGGGATCCTCCGCCGTTGCGGCCGGATCCTCCGCCATTTCCCGATCGCCCGCCGCCGGATCCCCCGCTGCGGCCCGACCGGCCGCCACCCGAGCGGTTCCCGTTGCCCGAGCCGCTCCTGGATTTCTGCGCCGAACTGGACGGCCGTGGCTCCGTCTCCACCGATCCCGGTCGCGCGGGGCGGGTATCGCCGATCTTGGGACGGGCGGGGGGCGCCACCAACGGGGCCCCACCGGGGGCGGACGGGGGCCGACCCTCGACCGCAGTTCCGGATTCACCCGCGGCGCTGACCGCTTCGTTGCCACCGGTACCGGCGAGGCTTCCGGCACTGGGAATGCCCGCGGCGCCGGATGTCCCCTCGGTGCCCTCACCATCGGGACCATCGGGGTCCCCGGGTGCCCCGGATGCCCCGGGTGCCCCGGGGGTCGGGTCACCGGCGGTCGACCCGGGGGTGCCGGCCTTGGACCGTCCCCGCCCACCACGGGACCCCCGTCGCCGGCGACTCTGCCCGGTGCGCGGCGGGCCGGGGCGGGAGCTCACGTCCTCGGATCCGACCTCGGCCGGAGCCGACCCGGCATCCAGTGCCGTGGCCAATTGCGCGTTACCCGCCGTGGCCGATTGTCCGCTGGGGGTTGCCCCCGGGCCCGGGCCACTGCGCCCAGCCGTTGCTTCTCCAGTTACCGCCGCATCCGATCGAGGCGTCTCGCGCCTCTCTCCGGCGTCAGCGTTGGCGCCATCTCCTACAGGCGCGGACGAGAGTACCGGCACCGTGGCCGGTTTCTCGACCGGCGGCCCGGTCGTTGCTTCTGACATCGAATTCCCTTTCAATACTGCTCACGATGCACGCTCCTGCGCGTACATGGCGCGGCCAGACGTTTGCGGGATTCCCCGGTACTTCCGGGGTTCCCATCGGACGCCTTCGCGCTCGATCGATACTTGAGTTCTGCATGCCCGGTTCGAGACCGGGATCCGACGTGACTCGCTGCCACCGGCTTCATCCATGAGGGTCACGGAGATCCGTTCCCCGACGATGTCGGGGTGGAGCGAGGGGTTTGTAAGTCTCACCATGCCCAGTTTGGAGAGGAGGAGACGATTACGCACGTCATTCCCTCCCATCTCCGGCCGTCTTGGCGGCAACTGCGTCCGGCCCGGGGGCCGGAAGGGCGCCGGATGGCGCCGTGCCCCACCATGGTACCGGCCCTGGTGGCCCCGGTGAAACCCCAGGTAGAGGGCCGCTTCGGGGCCAGACTCTCCAGAATCGGGCCGTTGCACGCCGCGGCGGGGCCGGCGAGACCCGACGTTCATCACCCGGCGACCGTCCAATTTCCGGTCGGTTCCAGAACAATTGAGGACGCCTGGCTACCGGGGTGAGGGGTCATCGGCTCGGGTCCGGGCTACCCCGCCCCGGTCCCCGTCCCCGTCCCGGCGGCGGTGGTCGTCGTCGTCCCGGCCGTCCCGGCCGTCCCGGCCGTCGTGGTCGTGGTGGTCGTGGCGGACCCCGATCCAGATCCTGACCCCGACGCCGGTGTGGTGCTCGTCGTGGTGGTTGTGGTGGGCGCGATCAGTGGCACCGGCTTGGTTGCCTGAATGACCTGGTTGCCGGGAGGAATGGCTGCCGGTCCCACCGGGTGGGCGGCCAGATAGTCGAAGATGTCCCGCACCACCGGGGCGGCCGCCTGCACCCCGTAGCCGGCCTGGTCGATGACACACACCACCACGTACTGAGGAGTGGTGGTGAAACCGATGAACCAGGCGGTTGGCTCCTTGCCTTGCACGGTATCGGCGGTGCCGGTCTTGCCGGCCAGCAGATTGATCGGGAACAGCGACCCCTGGAACGCACTGTTGGCGGTGCCGTTGGCATCCTGCACGGCTCCCTTGAACCCGGTCAGCAGTGCGTTGTAGGTGGCGGGAGGCAAACTCACGCGACCGGTTACCTGGGGATCGATCTTCTTGACCACCTGACCGGAAGCAGAGACGACCGCCGCGCCGACCTGGGGGGCATAGCGGGTGCCGCCATTGACGAAGGTCGAATAGGCCACGGCCTGCTCGATGGGAGTGATGACGGTGCCTCCCTGACCAAACGCCATCTCGACGTTGTCTCCGGTGAACCACGAGGTGTTGGGAAAGGCGGTGGGGCTCTGGGCGTGGAGCTTCTGGCGTTCGGGCTGGCTGTCCACCCGCCCGGCCGTCTCGCCGGGGAGGTCGATGTTGGTGAGCTGACCCAGGCTGTATTGGCCAGCCACATCCTGAATCGGGGTCTCGCCGTAGGTGGACGACTGATCGTAGAACTGTGCCCCCAGGTTGTAGAAGAAGTCGTCACTGGACACCGTCAGGGCCTCGGAGATGTTGAGGTTTCCACCACTGTCGCCGGCCGCGTTGTGGAGGATGCACCCAACCGCGCCGGAGTTGGTCTTGCAGCCGGGAACGTTGAAGGTGCCGGTGTCGTTGTAGTACTGGTTGACGGGCCACAGCCCGCTGTCGAGGGCGGCAGTGGCGGTGTTCAGCTTGAAGGTCGACCCTGGGGTGAACACGCCCTCGATGGCCCTATTGAGCTGGGGGTAGCCGGCAGTCGGATTGTTGATCGCGGCGTAGGCGGCGTTGGATATCCCACCGACCCAGATGTTCGGGTTGTAGGAGGGGAACGACGACAAGGCCAGGACCGCTCCCGTTCTCGGGTCCATCACCAGCACAGCACCGCCGGTGGCCGCCGGATAGCAGCCGGTGTTGTTGTTGCAGGCCGGGTCGAGAGTGCTGCGCAACGTTCCGATCTGGGTGGCCAGCGCGTTGTCCGCCACCTGTTGCAACGGCGTGTCGATATTGGTGACGAGATTGTCGCCGGGCACCGCCGGGATCGTTTTCAGGGTGCCCACCACGTGGCCGGTGGAGTCCACCTCGAGTTGTTGTTGACCCGGGGTACCGTGCAGGACCGACTCGTACTGCTGCTCCAGGCCCGACTGCCCGTAGGGGTCGCCCGCCTGGTAGCCCTGGGATGCGTGTGACTGCAGCTGGGACCCGTTGATGACTCCGACGTAGCCGAGGACCTGGGAGCCCGGGTAACCGTCCTGGGCCGGGCCGGGGTATTCGAGCTGTGGGTAGTTGCGTTGGGAGATCTGATCGGTCGCCACCCCCGGAAACTCCGCCGGGTGTTCCTTGATGTAGAGCACATCGGCTACCGGGGCGTTGGCCAGGATCGGGATCGGTTCGTACAAGCTGTATTTGGTGTTGGCGATCGAGGCGTTCACCTGGGCCGCGGTCTCACCGATCAACGCCGCCAGTCGGCCGATGACACCGTTGTTCTGGGCGGCCGAGTTCCGGGTCAGGGTGATCTCGGTGCTCGAAACGTTGTTCACCAGGGGATTCCCGTACCGGTCGAGGATCAATCCCCGGGGCGGGACAATCGACACCGCCCGGATCTGGTTGGCGGTCACCGCACTGACCGCGGCGGGGGCCTGGAGTATCTGAAGGGTCCACAGACGCAGTCCCAACACGATGAACAGTCCGAGCACCACCAGTCCGGTGATGCGGAGCCGAAGTCCGGGCCGGGCCGCCGTCGAGTCGGGGGCATCGAGCACGCCCTCCACCGAGAATCGACTCTGGTGGAGCTTGGGCTGTCGGGCTGGCTTACGCCGAGTCGTCCGACTGCGTTCGGGCCGCACGTAGAGGCGCGACCCGCGGAGTGGATGCCGGAGGGAGCGCTTCACGGGGCACATCCTGCCAACTGATCGGGCCGAATTGGTCGCGCGGCCGAGAATGACCGGCCGACCTGGGGTCCCTCATCGGAGCAAGCCCGACGTCGAGGTGGGCATACCCTCGGTCGACACCTTGGGCAGCGCCCAGGCGACCAACCGGACCGCCGGCACCGCCAGTACCGCGTTGCACACAGCAACCAGCAGCGCGATCCGGGCCACCGGGACGTGGAGCATCTGCGGCTGGCCCAGGATCGAGCCGAAGAGGGGATAGAGCACTTCGTAGAGCACGCTGGACACCAGGGCGGCGGCAGTGGGTAGCCACCACGACGATCGGTCGACCGCCACCGTGGCCAGCCCTACCCCGTAGCCGATCATGGTGCCGATGAAGGCCGAGAGACCAAAGGGGGTGGGAAGGAGGCAGTCGGCCACCAGGCCGGCGCCGAATCCCATGGTGGCCCCCCGACCCGGACCGCCCACCAGCCCGGCGGCCATCGGCAGCAGCACCATGATGTCCGGGTGGATCCCGCCGATGCGGATGTCGAGCATCAGGGTCTCTTGGACGGTGAGGAACCCGAATACCACCAGAACGACTCTGGCCGCGTCCCGGGGGGTCATCGATGGACTCCCACCGGCGGCGGATACGTCCCGAGCGCCGAGAACAACCCGAGCGCCGAGAACAACCCGAACACGAGTACGACGGCAGGCACCGGAACGAGCCCGACGACCCTCACGACTTCGACGGGTCCCACAGGACCACCGCCACGTAACGGAGGTTGGTCAGATCCGCCAGCGGCTGCAGGGTGACCGACTCCTCCGACGCCGACACGCCGGTCTTGGTACTGGTGACCCGGGCCACGGGAATGCTCGGCGGGAAGATGGCGCCGTTCAGCCCGCTGGTGACGAACACTTCGCCCACCGGGACCGGAGTGTTGACGGGGACCAGGTCGGCGGCGAGGGGCTTGCCGGATCCCGCACCCACCACGTCGGCGAAGGCGCCGGGGTTTCCGTACAGCGCCCCGACCGAGGAGGCCCCATCGGTGATCAGGCGGACGGTGGAATTGTGGTGGTTGGCTTGGACGACCTGACCCACCAGTTGCTCACCCAACGGACCCCCGCCGGAGACGACCGGCATGTTCAGCTGCACCCCGTCATCCCGGCCCACCCCGATGTCAATGGTGGCGGCGAAGTTGCTCGATTCGTAGTCGGTGACTTCGGCGGGGACCGTCTGGAGGTTGCTGATGTACGGCAGGTGGAGCAGGGCACTCAGCTGCTGGAGGGACTGCTCGGTCTGCTGGGATTTTGATCCCTGCTGCTGAAGCTGGCGGATCTGCTGCTGCAGCTTTTGGTTCTGCTGGCGCACCGCTCCGTAGTTGACGGAGCCGGACAGGAAGCTCCCCACCGGCTCGATGATGCCGTTGACCCCCGAACGCACCGGGGCAAAGGAATCCGCGGCCACCGATCGCACCCCCGAGGTGATCGGGTGGAGGCCACCTCGGGCGTCGAGGGTGATGATGGTGATCGACGCCAGCAGCAGAATCAGCAGTGTGGTGCGAGGGCGGCGGGACCGCCGCGACTTCGCCACAGGACAGGGATCCCCCTAGATCAGCGAGCTGACGACGTGATGAGTACCTGCTTGAGGGCCTCGAACTCCTCGAGGCACTGGCCGCTCCCGATGGCGACGCAGTTCAGCGGGTCTCTGGCCACGACGATGGGCATGCCGGTCTCCTGGGTCAGACGGCTGTCCAGACCGTGCAGGAGGGCCCCGCCGCCGGTCAGCACGATGCCGTGTTCCATGATGTCGGCGGCCAGCTCGGGCGGCGTCCGGTCGAGGGTGACCTTCACCGCGTCCACGATGGCGGCCACCGGCTCGTCGACCGCCTTGCGGATCTCCTGGGTGGAGATGACCACCGTCTTCGGCAGACCGGAGACGAGGTCGCGGCCGCGGATCTCCGCGTGCAGCTCTTCTTCGAGATCGAACGCGGAACCGAGCGCGATCTTGATCTCCTCCGCGGTGCGTTCGCCGAGGGCGAGGCTGTACTCCTTCTTGATGAAGGACACGATCGCCTCGTCCAACTCGTCGCCGCCGATGCGGATCGACTGACTGGTCACGATGCCCCCGAGAGAGATCACTGCCACCTCGGTGGTGCCACCGCCGATGTCGACGACCATGTTTCCCGTCGGCTCGTGCACCGGCAACCCGGCACCGATGGCCGCGGCCATCGGCTCCTCGATGATGAAGGCCTTGCGGGCGCCGGCGTACTCGGCGGCTTCCATCACCGCCCGTTGCTCCACCCCGGTGATCCCCGAGGGGACGCAGATGACCATCCGGGGCTTGGCGAACCGGCGTTGGTGCACCCGGTGAATGAAGTACCGGAGCATCTTCTCGCAGATCTCGAAGTCGGCGATGACCCCGTCTTTCAGGGGACGGATGGCTTGGATGTGACTCGGGGTACGGCCGATCATCCGCTTGGCTTCGGTGCCGACGGCTAACGGTCGGCCATCCTTGACATTGACGGCGACCACCGACGGCTCATTGAGGACGATTCCTCGACCACGCACATACACCAGGGTGTTGGCGGTGCCAAGATCTACGGCCATATCTCGGCCTAGCAGGGAAAAACCGTTATCGCGCATCAGAGATGCAACCCTCCATGGGGGATTGGGTGAGAGAACGTGCCTGGACGGAATCGCACCTGCATTCCGCTGGATTCTTTCACCAGTCTACGCAGCATCGACTGGCCATGCTACGAGACCGGCCGGTGGGCCTGCCACCCGGCCCTCGGTATCGGGATCTGCGGAGCTCCGGGGACGCCTCCCATCGACCGGGAAAAAATCCAGGTCAGGAAGAAGGCAACCCCGGGAAGAAGATCTCGATCTCCCGGGACGCCGATGCCACCGAGTCGGATCCGTGCACCAGGTTCTCACCCACCTCCAGGGCCAGGTCCCCCCGGATGGTCCCGGGAGCCGCCTCTACCGGGTTGGTGGCCCCCATCAGGGTGCGCACCACCTTGAAGGTGTCATCCGGGCCCTCGACGACCATGATCAGCGCCGGCGAGCGGGTGATGAAGGCGACCAGTCCGTCGTAGAAGGGTTTGCCGTCGTGCTCGGCGTAGTGGCGTCCCGCCTCCGACGCGGTGACCCGGCGGAGCTCGGCGGCCACCAGCCGGAGTCCCTTGCCCTCGATGCGGCCGATGATTTCGCCGGTGAGGCCGCGTTCGACGGCATCCGGCTTACAGATGACAAGAGTTCGTCCCACGAGCGGGGCAGGCTAGCCGAACTCCGGTGAGGTGTCAGAACCGCGACGGGATGTCCGACGTCCGGGAGGTGGGCGACCGCACCGAAGCGGTCAGGCTTCGTCGGGGAGGAGCAACCGCCGGGCGTCGGCCACCACGTACAGCGAACCGCACACCACCACCCGGCCGTCGCCACCGGCTTGTTCGATGGCCATCATCACTGCCTCCGACGGCGAGTCCGCCACCGTCGTCGCCATCCCCAACGCCAGTGCGGCTTCACCCACCACTTCGGTGGACATGGCCCGCGGGGAATCCGGCGCACACACCACCACCGAGCGGATGCCGGCCGACACCAGCGCGTCGAGCATCGCCAACGGATCGCGTCCCGACAGCATGCCGACCACCGCCACCGCGTCACCGTCGACGGTGAACTCCTCCACCAGCGACCGGGCGAGGGTGATCATCCCGGCCACGTTGTGGGCGCCGTCCACCACCACCAGCGGATGGCGCTTCACGATCTCCAGGCGACCGGGCACCCGCACCTGGGCGAAGGCGCCCTCCACCACCTCCTCGTCGAGCGGGGATCCGAAGAACGCCTCGACGGCGGCCAGTGCGCAGGCAGCGTTGTCGCCTTGGTGGGCGCCGTGCAGCGGCACCAGGATCTCGCCGTAGGAACCCTCCGGGGTCCACATGTCGACCAGTCGCCCGCCCACCGCCACCCGGTTGGCCGAGCAGCCGAATTCCTGGAGGCGGACCCAGATCTCGGCCGCCCCGGCCAGTTCGGCCCGATCCCGCAGCAACGACACCAGGTGGGGGTCGGTCTCCCCGATGATGACCCGGCTGCCCTCCTTGAAGATCCCGGCCTTGTCCCCGGCGATGTCCTCCAGGGTGGGCCCCAGGACCTCGGTGTGGTCGAAACTCACATTGGTGATCACCGCCACGCTGGCATCCACCACATTGGTGGAGTCCCAGGTGCCGCCCAGGCCGACCTCGATCACCCCCACGTCGACCGCTTCGTCGGCGAACCACATGAAGGCGGCCGCGGTCAGGAGCTCGAAGCGAGTGAGCCGCTCCCCCACCAGGGGCTCCACCCGGGCCAGGGTCTCCAGCACCTCCCGGAAGGCGTCATCGTCGATGGGCTCCCCGTTCCGGGCGATCCGCTCGTTGACCCGGCTCAGATTCGGGCTGGTGTAGGTGCCCACCGACAGGCCCATGGCCCCCAGCAGGGCGGTGGCCATCGCCGCGGTCGACCCCTTGCCGTTGGTGCCGGTCAGGTGAATGACCGGATAGGCCGTCTGAGGGTCGCCGAGGACGCCCAGCAGCTCGCGTACCCGGTCGAGGGTGGGCACCGACTGCCGAGTCGGCATGTTCATCTCGAAGTTGATGTGGGAGTCGAGCCAGGCCAGGGCCTCGGCCAGATCATCGAAATGGGGGGGAGCCGGAGAGGCGGGTGAGGCCGGAGAAGAAGGTGTCGAAGAAGAGGAGTGGGACGAGGACGAGGACGTGGTCATGGGAGGTCAGATGGCGGTGGGCGCCCGACCGGGCCGACCGGGGGCCGATGACATGGGTGGGTCAGGAAGCCGCTCGGCGGGTGCGAGCCTTGGCCGGCGGGCTCTTCAACGGCACCAGCGTCGGATGCACCTTGTCGAGGACCACCGACCGGTCGACCACGCACTTGGACACGTCGGTCCGGCCCGGGAGGTCGTACATCACCTCGAGCAGCACCTCTTCGAGGATGGCCCGCAACCCTCGGGCCCCGGTGCCCCGAAGCAGGGCCTGTTCGGCGATGGCCTCGAGCGCGTCATCGGTGAGCTCGAGTTCGACATGGTCGAGCTCGAAGACCCGCTTGTACTGACGGGTGAGGGCGTTCTTCGGCTCCACCAGGATGCGAATCAGCGCCTCCTTGTAGAGGTGGGCCACCGCGCCGATGACCGGAAGCCGCCCGATGAACTCGGGGATGAGGCCGAACTTCATCAGGTCCTCGGGGAGCACATGGCGCAACAGTTCGGAATCGTCACCCCGGTCGGCGGCCTTGCGTACCTCGGCCCGGAACCCGATCCCCTTGCGGCCGATCCGGTTCTCGATGATCTTGTCGATCCCGGCAAACGCCCCGCCGCAGATGAACAGGATGTTGGTGGTGTCGATCTGGATGAATTCCTGATGGGGATGCTTCCGCCCGCCCTGGGGGGGTACCGAGGCGGTGGTTCCCTCCAGGATCTTCAACAGCGCCTGTTGGACCCCTTCACCGGAGACGTCCCGGGTGATCGACGGATTCTCCGACTTGCGGGCGATCTTGTCGATCTCGTCGATGTAGATGATGCCGGTCTCGGCCCGCTTGACGTCATAGTCGGCGGCTTGGATCAGCTTCAGCAAGATGTTCTCGACGTCCTCGCCGACATAGCCCGCCTCGGTCAGCGCGGTGGCATCGGCGATGGCGAAGGGCACGTTGAGCATCCGGGCCAGGGTCTGGGCCAGGAGGGTCTTGCCGCATCCGGTTGGGCCCAGCAGCAGGATGTTGGACTTGGCCAACTCGACCTCACTGTCGTGAGGACCGTCGCTCTCCGCCTGGACCCGCTTGTAGTGGTTGTAGACGGCGACCGACAGGATTTTCTTGGCGTACTCCTGGCCGATGACGTAGTCGTTCAGGAACTCGTAGATCTCTTTCGGCTTCGGCAGTTCCTCGAAGGAAAGCTCGGTGGTGTCGGAGAGTTCCTCGGCGATGATGTCGTTGCACAGCTCGATGCACTCGTCGCAGATGTAGACGCCCGGCCCGGCGATGAGTTTCTTCACCTGCTTCTGCGACTTGCCGCAGAAGCTGCACTTCACCAGGTCGCCCCCGTCTCCGAACTTCGCCACGTCCCCTCGTCCTTCTGTCAGGTGCTCTCAACCACTGCTAACCGATGCACAACTCTAGCGGCTGGTCGGCGGCGGACCGACCGTCTGCCGCGGGGGCATCCCGACTCAGGCGGCTCCGACAGCCTCCATGCCCACCAGGTCCCGGGCGGTGATGACTTCATCGATCAGGCCGTAGGTCACGGCTTCCTCGGCCGTCATGATGAAGTCGCGATCGGTGTCCTTCGACACTTTTTCGAGGGTCTGGCCGGTATCTTCGGCCAGCATTCCGTTCAGCAGGTCGCGCATCCGCAGAATCTCCTTGGCCTGGAGCTCGATGTCGCTGGCCTGACCCTCCACCCCGCCGAACGGCTGGTGCAAGAGGATGCGGGCATGAGGCAGGGCGAACCTCTTGCCGTGGGTTCCCGCCCCGAGCAGGACGGCGGCGGCCGAGGCGGCCTGGCCGAAGCAGAAGGTGGACAGGTCCGGCTTGATGTACTTCATGGTGTCGTAGATGGCGAAGAGTGCGGTGATGTCCCCGCCCGGCGAGTTGATGTAGAGGTGGATGTCCTTGTCGGCTTCCTCTGACTCGAGGAACAGCAACTGGGCGCAGACCAGGTTGGCCACGGTGTCGTTGATGGGGGTCCCGAGGAAGATGATCCGTTCCCTGAGGAGGCGGGAGTACAGGTCGTAGTTGCGTTCACCCCGGCTGGTCGACTCGACCACCCACGGCACGCTGTAGGCCTGTATGTCCATCGGTCTCGATGCATCCGTGAAGCTCACTCCGCGTCCTCCTCTGCCTGATTCACCTTCAGGTCATCCCGTGACACGGGATTCCCTTCCTCGTCCACCAGCTCGACGTTGTCGAGCAGCCATCGCAGGGCCTTGGCCTTGCGCCGGTCTGAGCGTACCGCCGACAGCCTTCCGCCCTGTTCGAGTTGTTCGCGTACCTGGTCGGCGCTCATCTCCAGGCGCTCGCCCATGGTGGCCAACTCGGCATCCAGCTCCTCATCGGTGAGCTCGATGTGCTCCTGATCCACCAGCGCCCGGAGGGCCAGATCCGATTTGACCCCCTGGAGGGCGCCGGCCCGGAGTTCGTCCAGAAACTCCTGCTCGTCGCGCCCGGTGGCGGCCAGAAACTGCCCGAGGCCGATCTTTTGCTCCTCGAGCCGGTGGTTGAGGTCGTGGATCCGCTCCCGCAACTCCCCCTCCACCAAGATGTCGGGGACGTCCTCGGTGACCAGTTCCACCAGTGCCTCGATGGTCTTCTGCTGTAGGGCCAGCTGGGCCTGCATGATGTGCCGCTGCTTGAGCCGTTTGGTGATGTCTCCCCTCAACTCATCGGCCGTCTCGAATTCGGAGGCTTCGGCCGCCCACTCGTCGGTCGCCTCCGGGAGGACCAGCTCCTTCACGTCTTTGACCACCACCGTGAACGAAACTGTCTGGCCGAGATCGTCGATGGACGACTCGAAGGTAACGGTGTCGCCGGCTTTGGCGCCGATCAGCGCGTCGTCGAGCTCGGGGACCACTCCCCCGCTCCCGGCCTCGTAGAGGAAGTCCTCGGCGGTGAGGTCGTCGTCGTCCCCCTCCTCTTCGATGACCGGGGGGGTCGTGCCGGCCTCCCCGTCCCCGGCCTCGCCGTCGTCCTCGCCCTCGGCGTCGGCGTCGGCGTCCTGGTCAGCACCCCGGACCCGCTTCCCGGTGATGTCGATGGTGACCTGGTCGCCCTTTTCCACCGGCCGATCGACATCGACCAGCTCGCCGGAGGTGGCCCGGAGGCGGTCGATCTGAGCGTTGATCTCTTCCTCGGGGACGTCCAACCCCGGCAGGGTCACCACCAGACCCTGGTACCCGGCGATGGAAACGGTGGGGCGCACTTCAACAATGGCATCGAAGGACACCGCCCCCGACTCGTCGCCGGCGGTGATGTCGATTTCCGGTGAGTCGATGGGATCGACCTCGGTATCCGACACCGCCTTGGCGTAGAACTCGGGGAGAGCTTCGCGGAGCGCTTCGTCGCGTAGCGCGCTGGCGCCGCCCAGGCGGGCCTCGATGACCCGGCGGGGAACTTTGCCGGGCCGGAAGCCGGGCACCCGCACCTCGCGCGACAAGCGACGCAAGACACCATTGAGGGCTTCATCAATTTCCGATTCATCTACCTCAACGGTGAGACGAACCTTGTTGCCCTCCTCGGGCGCGGCTGTGGCTCGCATACGAGTAAGTGAGTCTATCGGTAGCCAGGAGGCCGACTCACCGCGACTCGCGGGTTGCGAAAGCCAGGCGATATTGACGCGGTCCCCGTCGGGCCCGGTCCCCTCAGATCATGAAATTCATCGACTCCAGGACCTGTTGTCCGAGGGCGCCGTCCCCCGAAAGGCGGGCTTCTCCCGACGCGAGGACCTCGGCGGGAGACACCCGGCCGAAGCCGAGCCGCCAGAACGCTTCCTGGTCCATGGTCAGGGTGACCGTCGGCTCGGACGTCAGTTCCGGTCGCACGTAGGCCCGACCTCCCTCGACCTCGACCGGCACCGACCGGCCCAGGGCACCACCCACCTCGAACAGCACGGTGGTGCCGTCGGGCGGACCCACCTTCTTGCCGACCACGAAGCTCATCGCCCCGGCGCACTGCTTGAGGATGTGCTTCTCACCGGCGCCGTTGCGGCCGCCGGGGCGATCCAGGGCCCGGCGGATGTCTTGCTCGTGGGTCCACGAGTCGAGGACCCGGGTGCCCATGAAATCGCGGTACGGCACTTCGCCGATCGGGCTCCAGCCGATCTCATCGAACCTCTCCGGGGGGAAGCCCCGGAGGGCAGCGAGCCGGCGGTCGGTCACGTCGACGAACTCGGCCAGCACCTCGGGTCCCGGCACCGGCCGTCGGGCCTCGATCCACGCCTCGTTCATCTCCCCGATCGGGTTCTTCACGTACGGGGGGACCGGGCTGACCGGCTTCGGCGCCGGGTCACCCAGCAGGGTGTGCTCCACGCCTATCAAATGGGAGAGCTGATCCTGCACCGACCACCCCGGGCAGTCGGTGGGGAGTGCCCAGTGGCCCTCGTCGAGGTCCTGGCAGGCGTCGACCACCGACGCCCACACTTCCTCCAGACTCTCGATCACCGGCTCATTGGCGGCGGGCCCCTCGGCCATCAGTTCGGGAGTACGCCCTCGATGGCGTCGATGACCTCGGGTGCCTCCGGATCGACCATGGGCCGGAATCGCTTCACGATGGTGCCATCGGGGCCGACCAGGAACTTCTCGAAATTCCACTGGATGTCGCCGGCCTCACCGTCGGCATCGGGAAAGGCAGTCAACTGCTCGTAGATGGCGTGGCGCTGGTCGCCGTTCACGTCGATCTTCTCGAACATGGGAAAGGTGACCCCGTACGTCGACGAGCAGAAGGTGGCGATCTCCTCGGCGCTCCCGGGCTCCTGGGCGCCGAACTGATTGCTCGGAAACCCGAGCACGGTGAAACCGCGGTCCCCGTAGGTCTTCTGCAGCCGCTCGAGCCCCTCGTACTGGGGGGTGAGCCCGCACTTCGAAGCCACGTTCACCATGAGGAGGGCCTTGCCCTGATACTGGCCGACCGAGGATTCGTCGCCGGAAAGAGAGTGGATGGGCGGATCGTAAACTGTCATGAGGCGCATCCTATGGGCGGCGGTTTGTCGGTGCGTCCCGAAACGCAGTCGGCTCCTGCGTGGGGCGGGGAGAGGCCGTCCGGGCCCCTTCCTGCCTCCGAGGGCGGCATCCTGCTGCTAGCTGTAGCTAGCACTTTTGGGGTCCATCCCACCTCCTCCGCCCGTTCCCGGTATACGTTCGGTTGGTCGATAGACCCAAATGTCACCATCCCAGTCCGAGGAGGAACCATGGCGTCGTATGAGGGTTATTGCGTTAAGTGCCGTGAGAAGCGTCAGTTCGAGGGGGAAGAAGTCGAGATGGCCAACGGCCGGCGCTCGGCCAAGGGCAAGTGCCCGGTCTGCAATACGGGCATGAACAGGATCCTGGGCAAGAAGGCCTGACCCGTCCCTTCGGGGCCGAGTCTCAACGTATTCCGGCCGGCTCGGCGCGGCGGGCGCGGGGCCCGGCCTTCCGGTCAGCCTGCAAGGACAGGGCGCCGAGGACCGCCCCTTCGCGCAGCCCCCAGTCACTGACCACCAGCCGTTGGAGGCCCAACGTCTCGACCAGCGTCGAGAGCAGGACGGCGCCGATGGGAAGCAGAGGCGCCCGCCGGGCCTGTACCCCCGGGAGCGCCAGCCGGGCGTCGAGATCCAACGAAGCCAGGCGATCGGCCAGGTCGCGAAGCTGCCCAGCCGGGAGCTCCACCTGATTCACCTGCAGGGCGGAGACCGACTGGGACGAGGGCAATGGCCGGTGCATCACCATGGCCAGCCGGGCCAAGGCCCGCACCGTCCCTCCGCTGGCGATGGCTCGATCGGCGGCGTCGGGGTACTTGGCCAGCATGATCCGAATCGGCTCCGCCCGCTCCTGGGTGGCTTCCACCACCCGGGATCGCTCCTTGCGGGTCAGGCCCTCGGCGGTATTCAACTCCCCCCGCAACCTGGCCGGGCCCAGGGCCACGCTGGTGACCGCGTGCAGATGGTGGGCGTCGCCGATGCCGGCCTCCAGGCTCCCGCCCCCGAGATCGAGCCCGAGGACCGGCTCGCCACCCACCCACACCCCGGCCCGCTGACCCAGAAAGCAGAGGCGGGCCTCCTCCTCCCCCGTCAACAAGTTGATGGGGCTGCCAATTACGCGCTCGAGCCGGCCGAGCAGCTTCTGGCCGTTGGCGGCGTCGCGCAGTGCGGCGGTGGCCACGGCCACCACCACGTCCACCTCCGCTTCGTCGGCGGCGGCCCGAAGTCGCCGCACGGCTCGCACCGCGGTAGTCGCCCGGTCAGCCGGGACACCACCGGTCCGGGCGACTTCGGTTCCCAGGTGGAGAAACGACCGTCGACGGAGCACCGGGGTCAGCACACCTTCCCGGCTGGCATCCACCACCATCAGATGGAACGAGCTACTCCCGAGATCGAACACGGCCACTCGCACAGTCGGCATCGGCGTGACGCTACCGCGAGGACCACCACGGCCGATAGGCGAAACGGATGACGGGGCCGCAGGTACGCTCCGGACGTTGCCGGGATCGCCCTCGAGTCGTCGCGGGTCGAATGGACCGGTCCGGTCGGTCATACTGGAACAGGCATACGGGAAGTAGCGCAGCTTGGCAGCGCGCCTGCTTTGGGAGCAGGAGGTCGGGGGTTCAAATCCCCCCTTCCCGACGCAGCACCGATCGGCGCCTCCGCCGCCGACGAGAGCTACCGGAACGAATAGGTGACCGGCAGGTGCTTCACCCCGGAGACGAAGGATGACTCCGACCACCGGGCGGTGCCGGCCAGCTCGATGTGGTCGAGCTCTGCCGCCAACTTGGACAACATGGTTCTCAGTTCTCGACGGGCGAACTGGCTTCCGAGGCAGAAGTGGGCGCCGGCGCCGAACGAGATCATCTTCTCGGCATTTGCCCTCCGCACGTCGAAGGTCATCGAGTCGGTGAAGACATCCTCGTCACGATTGGCGCTCGGG
>DASZIT010000018.1:0-32311 GCA_035948855.1 Acidimicrobiales bacterium
CCGACCTTCGCTCGGGATGACCGGGAGGCAGGCAGTCTCGGATCGCCTGGTACGGCATCCAGAGATTGACGATCGGGATGAACCAGAACGCCACCCCCCACCCCGGCGAGTGCCGGGCCGGGTAGCCGAGCTGACGGGCGAGACTCGCGGCCCGGAACTGCCAGATCAGAAACACGATCTCGGCGCCGATGGAGAACGGGGCGAACAGGAGGTTCCAGTTGGGCACCGAAGGCCCGGGCGGAGCGACGAACCCCGCGTTGTCGTTCTGGGCGGCGTCGAACGCCAGCCGCAGCTCGTGGAAGAAGAATCGATACCGGGGGGCATAGATGAAACCCACCACGCCGAGGGTGAAGCCCACCACCGGATAGACCACCACCGCGGCCCGGGCCCAGGGGGACATCGCCTCCTCGGCCACCAATAGGTCGGACGGGGACCGGGGGTAGGTGGCCCTCGGGGCGACGTGCGCCGACCAGGTGCTCCCGTCCCACCATCGCCAGAAGTTGGGATTGCCGGGGTCGGGATGCCAGCCCGGCCCGGGGAGGGGGCCGGTGATCACCTCATGGCCGCCGCGAGGCGGCGGGGATACGGAGAGACGGCACGATCAGGCAGCGTAGGGCAGGTTGTCGCCGCCCACGGTGATCGTCGGAGGGTGAAGCTCGGCGTCAGTCGGAGACCGAAGCGGGTATCTCGGTCACCGCGTCGGCAACGGCGGCCACCAGACCGCCGACGGCCAGATCGTGGGCCACGGTGATGGCGTTGACCATGGCGGTGGCCGACGACGACCCGTGGCTGATGACGCACACCCCGTCCACCCCGAGGAGCATGGCCCCGCCGGTGCCCTCCGGCTCGAGCTCGGTGGCCAACGGCGCGATGGCCGGGAGCAGGGCGTCGGCCGCCTGCTCGAGCCCGGGACGGCCCAGGATCTCGGTGAGGGCGGCGACCAGGAACTTGAGCGAACCTTCCAACGTCTTGAGGGCCACGTTGCCGGTGAAGCCATCGGTCACGATGACGTCGGCGGCGGCGTGGAGGAAGTCCCGCCCTTCGACGTTGCCGATGAACTCGAATCCGTCGCCCCCGAGCCCGTCGGTCAACAGCGCGTGGGTTTCCTTTTCGAGCGGGGTGCCTTTGGACTTCTCCTCCCCAATGGACAGGAGGGCCACGGTGGGAAGGGGAACCCCGTAGCGCTGGCGGGCGAAGGCGGCCCCCATCTGGGCGAACTGGACCAGCATCTGCGGGCTGCACTCGGCGTTGGCGCCCGAGTCCAACAGTACGGTGGGCGGCTTGCCCGAGCCGGGGTTGGGGATGGGGGTGGCGATGGCCGGCCGGATCACCCCGGGGAGTCGCCCCATCCTCAGCAGGGCGGAGGCCATGGCGGCCCCGGTGTTCCCCGCCGACACCATGGCCATGGCTTTCCCGTCGCGCACGGCTTCGGCCGCCCGCACCAGGGACGAGTCCTTCTTGCGGCGCACGCCCTGGGCGGGGTCGTCGTCCATGCCGATGACCTCGCTGGCGTGGAGCTCGGGGAGCCCGCCGGTGTCGCCCATTTCCCCGGGCCGGCCGACCAGGAGCACCCCGATCCCCGACTGCTCGGCCGCCCGGCGGGCGCCGGCGACTATCTCGTTGGGAGCCCGGTCACCACCCATGGCATCGACCGCCACCGGCAGGCTCGCGAACGCCTCCCCCGTCGGGCGGACGCCACCACGGGCCACTACTCGACTTCGATCGCCTGGCGACCCTTGTACCAACCGCAGTTCGGGCACACGACATGGGGCAGCTTGGCGTGGGTGCACTGCGGGCACACCGAACGGGCCGGCGCCTTCAACACCCAGTTGGATGCGCGGCGGCTGCGGCTCTTCGCCTTGGAGGTCTTCTTCTTGGGGACGGCCATAGGGAGGGCATTCTAGGGCAAGCGGCCACCCTCGCTGTCACGCAGGACGTCGAGGGCCGACCAGCGCGGGTCGGCGGGCGGGGCGCAACGGCAGGTCTCGAGATTCAAGTTGGTCCCGCACTGCGGGCACAACCCGAGGCAGTCCTCCTTGCACAGCGGGGCCAGCGGGAGCTCGAGCAGAACCGCGTCCCTGGCCAGGGGCTCGAGGTCGAGGATGTCATCGGCCAGCACATAGGCATCGTCGTCGTCACCGGCCCGGGCCCCGGGCGGTCCCTCGGCTCCCTCGATCACGTAGCGCTCCCGCACCTCGGCCTCCACCGCACCGGTGACCACCCCCCCGCACCGGCGACACTCCCCCTGCCAGGGGGCGGACACCCGTCCGGTGGCCATGACGCCACCGGGATAGGAGGAGAGGGTCACCCGGGCATCGACCTCGGCACCCTCGGGCACCGCCACACTGACGGTGGCCAGGTCGTCGATCACCCCGCGGCGTTCCTCGTGGCGAACGGTGCCGGCCACCTTCCGGAGGCTGGAGGCATGGACGAGAAAAGGCGTCGACGTGCGCACGGTGTCCGTCCTTTTAGGTCAGGTCCTGATCGAAGAAGCCCTCGGGGTCGTCAGGACTCATACCCCCGAGATCCAAATCGGCAGCCGACGACAGCGAGGTGTCCCCGCCTTCCCCGATCTCCACCGGCGGGAGCGGGGTCACCCGGAGCTTCTCGCGCCCGGCCTGCACGGTCTTCATGGTCCGGTCGAGGACGATCTCGAAACTGGCCAGCTTCTGGTCGGCATAGTCCTCGGCCTCGTGCCGCAAGCGGCGAGCCTCCTCGTTGGCGTCGTCGAGCACCCGCTGGGCCACATGGTTGGCCTGCCGGACGATCTCGGTGCGCTGCACCATCCGCTCGGCCTGTACCCGCACCTCTTCCAGCAGGGCGTCGGCCTCCCGGTTCTTCTCGGCGATGAACTCCTCCCGCTCCTTCAACAGCCATCGGGCCTCCCGGATCTCGTCGGGCATCCGATCGAGGGCGGCCTGCAACACGTCGGCCACCTCCTCCTTGGAGATCAGCACCGAGGCCGACAGCGGCATGGCCTTGGCCGTGAGCACCATGTCCAGCGCCTCCCGGACCAGGGTCTCGGCGTCCCGCTCCTCCCCGGCCGCCCGCTGCGCTTCCAGATCTTCGAACAGATCACTCATTGGCGAACTTCTCCTGGAGCCGTACGGCCACCACTTTGGGAACGAAGGCGGTGACGTCGCCGCCGAACCGGGCCACCTCCCGGAGGAGGCGCGAGGCGATGAACGAGTGCTCGGAACTGCTGGCGATGAACAGGGTCTCCACCCCGGAGAGCTTCCGGTTCATCTGGGCCATCTGCAGCTCGTTGTCGAAGTCGGATACCGCCCGGAGGCCCTTGACGATGGCGCTGGCCCCGACGTCCTCGGCCACGTTGACCAGCAAGGTGGACACCGACACGATGCGCACGTTGTCCATGTGGGCCAACGCCTCTTCGAGCATTTCCTTCCGCTCATCCAGATCGAAGAGGGGCTGGCTCTTCTGCGGATTGCGCAGGGCAGCCACGATGACCTCGTCGAACAGTCGCGAGGCGCGCTCGATGACCTCCAGGTGTCCATTGTGGACAGGATCGAATGACCCGGGAATCAGCGCAATGGTCACGAGGCACCTTTCTGAGAGACCGGTTCCGGTCGGGCAACTGTGACGATGGTACCGCCATAACGCTTGAATTTGAGGACTCCCCAACCGTCGACCTCGGGCAACTCGGCGCCCGACTCGAGGACGACGAGATCGCCGGGGAGACGGCGGATGAGGTTCTCCCACCCGTCGTAGGCATAGGGGGGATCGGCCAGGACGAGGTCGTACCGGGACACGGTCGAGCCCAGCCAGGATTCGACCTCGGCGCGGACAATGGTGGCGTCGCCGTCCCGCTCGGCATCGGGCAGTCCCACCGACGCCAGGTTCTGCCGGATGAGGTCGAGGCTGGCCGGGTCCCGGTCGACGAAGGTGACCGACGCCGCCCCCCGGGACAGGGCTTCGATGCCGAGGGCCCCGGTCCCGGAGAACAGGTCGGCGACCTGGAGTCCGTCCACCCCGCCGAGGCTGAACAGCATGTCGAAGATCGCCTCGCGGGCGCGGTCAGAGGTGGGGCGCACCGACGGGGTCACAGGAGCGGACAACCGGCGACCCCGGAACTCTCCCCCGATCACTCGCACGCCTGTCAGTCTACAGGCGGGTACTAACGATCATCGGTCAACTCTTGAAGAGGAAGGCCGACTCTTCGTCGTCGAGGAAGATGCGCAGCTCGTCGGTGAGGAGGGGGTGGTCGGACAAGTCCGGGTCGGCGCCGACGATGTCTTCGGCCACCTCCCGGGCCTTGATGACCAGGTCCCGATCGGAGATGAGCCGGGCGAGTTTCAGATCGCTGCGGCCCTTCTGGCGGGCCCCCAGGATGGTGCCCTCCCCCCGGAGCTCGAGGTCGACGTCGGCCAACTCGAACCCGTCGGTGGAACGCTCGAGGGCGGCGAGCCGGGTGGCCGCCTCCGGGCTGTCGCTCTCGGAGAGCAGGTAGCACCAGGACGGCTCGCTCCCCCGCCCGACCCGGCCCCGCAGCTGGTGGAGCTGGGCGATCCCGAACCGGTCGGCATCCTCGATCACCATGACCGTCGCCTCGGTCACGTCCACCCCGACTTCGATCACGGTGGTGGCGACCAGCACCTCGAGACGACCGGCCCGGAAGTCGGCCATCACCGACTCCTTGGCCGCCGGCCGCATCTGGCCATGGAGCACCCCGATGCGGAGGCCGGCGAGCTCGGCGCCGGCCAGCCGCTCCGCCTCTTCGGTGACCGAGGTGGCCTGGACCCGCTCGGATCCCTCCACCAGCGGGCAGACGACGAAGGCGCGGTGACCGGACCCCACCTGCTCGCGCACCCGGGCCCACGCCGCCTCGACGTCGAGCGGGGTCCGGGCCCAGTGGGTTTCGACCGCCACCCTCCCAGGGGGCAGCTCGGTGATCACCGTCATGTCGAGATCACCGAAGACGACCATGGCCGCGGTGCGGGGTATCGGGGTGGCGGTCATCACCAGCAGGTCGGGGTCCCGTCCCTTCCCGTCGGCCCCTCGCCCCTTGTCCCGCAGCGCGGCGCGTTGCTCGACGCCGAACCGGTGCTGCTCGTCGATGACCACCGCGCCGAGCGACCGGAACCGGACCTCGTCGGTCAACAGCGCATGGGTCCCGATCAGCAGGTCCACGGTGCCGTCGGCCAGCCCGGCGTGGAGCGAGGCCCGATCGCCGGCCGACGTCTTGTTGGTGAGGAGGGCGACCCGGAGCGGGCGGTCCCCACTCAGGGTGGAGGGATCGGGGACCACCATCCCTTCCAGCAGCTCCCGAACCCCGGCAAAGTGCTGCTCGGCGAGGACCTCGGTGGGGGCCATCAGCGCCCCCTGGTGGCTTCCCTCCACCGCCACCAACAGGGTGGCCACCGCCACCACCGTCTTTCCCGCCCCGACGTCGCCCTGCAACAGCCGGTGCATGGGCAGGGGCCCGGCCAGGTCGTCCCGGATGGTGTCGATGGCGGCTCGCTGGCCGCCGGTGGGCTCGAAGGGCAGCCGGGCGAGAAACCGGTCGACCAGGGTCTCGCCGCCGTCGGGACGGGAGACCAGGTGGCGGATGCCCCGGGCGTCTTCCTGGAGTCGACGCTGGCGGAGGACCAGGGCGAGTTGGAGGCGGAACAGCTCGTCGAAGGCCAACCGCTGGCGGGCCGGCTCCACCTCGTGCATGGCCGACGGCTGGTGGATGTGATTGAACGCCGTCGTGCGGTCGAGCAGCTCGAACTTCTGCCGCCAGCGGTCGGGCAGCGGCTCGGCGAACTCCCCGGCCCGATCCAGGGCCTCGGCCGCGTAGCGGGTGATCCGGGCCGAGGTGAGGTCGGCCTTCTCGGTCAGCGGGTAGACGGGGAACACCCGGCCCGACTCCGGAGTCCCCTCCGTGTCGTCCTCGTCGTCGGCCGACCGCAGCACCTCGGCGGTGGGGTTGACCATCTGCCGGGTGTCCCGGTAGGAGGTCACTGCGCCGTAGAACAGCGCCAGGGTGCCCACCGGCAGCTGCTTGGCCCGCCAGGTCTGGTTGAAGAACACCACCTTCACCCCGCCGGTGTCATCGGTGACGTCGAACTCCACCCGGGCCGGGCTCCGTCCCCGGCCCCGGCCGTAGCGGACCGGCGGCCGGTTGACCCGCCGGACCTCGGCCAGCACCGACGCCTTGTCCCCGATGTCCAGCTCGGCCAACGGAGCGAGCCGGGTGCCGTCGATGTACCGCCGGGGATAGTGGGTGAGGAGGTCGAGGACCGAGGTGACCCCCAGGGCTTCCAGCTCCCGGGCGGCGCCCGTACCCACCCCCTTCAGCACCGAGACGGGCAGATCGGCCAGCTGGCGGAGCTTGCGTCCGGGTCCGGCTCCGTCCTCGACCCCGGCCGGTCGGGCGTCGGTCATTCGATGGAGAACAGATACGGGTACAGGGGTTGGCCTCCCTGGTGAACCTCGGTGTCGACCCCGGGGCGGTGCTCACCGAGCCACTCGGTGATGCGCCGGGTGTCGGCGGCACTGGATCCCTCCCCCTCGATGAGGGTGACCAGCTCGTGGTCGTCGGTCACCAACTTGTCGAGCAGGGCCTGGGCCACCTGGGACACCGAGTTGGACACCGCCTCGATGCCCTGGCGGGAGAGCCCGAGCCAGTCACCGGCCGCCACCTTCCCGACCGGGCTGTCGGAATCACGGACGGCCTGGGTGACCTCGCCGGCCACCACGTTGCGGGCGGAGGTCTCCATGTCCCGGGCGTTGACGTCGACGTGGGCCTCGGGGTCGTAGGCCAGCAGGGCGGCGAAGCCCTCGGCGATGTTGTTGGTGGGGACCACCCGGATCACCTTGTCGGTGAGGTCGTCCACCCGCTCGGCCACCGGCCGGATGTTCTTGTTGTTGGGAAGGATGATCACCTCGTCGGCCCGCAGTAACTCCACCGCCTCGAGGATCTCGGCCGTCGACGGGTTCATCGACTGCCCGCCGGCGATGACCTGGTGCACCCCGAGCGAGCGGAAGATCCGGCCGATGCCCACCCCGGTGGAGACGGCCACCACCCCGGTGGTCGGCGGCGGGCCGGGTGGGGACTCGGGCGCGCCGCTCCCGGCGGTGCCGCCCCCCTCCCGCACCCAACGCTCCTCCTCCACCTGCTCGAGCAGGTCGGTGACCCGGATGTTGCGGGGCCGGCCGGCATCCAGCGCCGCCTCGACCGCGGCGCCGATGTTGTCGGTGTGGATGTGGCAGTTCCAGAGCCCGTCGCCCCCCACCACCACGATGGAGTCGCCGATACCGGCCCACACCTCCTTGAAGGAGGGGATGGTGTCGTCGGCCGCCTCCAGCAGGTACATCACCTCGTAGCGCAACCCGGAGATGTCGCCGCTCCCGCCGTCGTGGGAGGCGGCCACCGCCTCGTCCATGCCCCGGTGCTCACTGGCCCAGCCGGTCGGCGGGTCGGGCAGGTCCGGCGGCGCGGGGAGCGGACGGCCGTCCACCACCGAGAGGATGGCGTCGAACAGCAGGAGGTAACCGGCCCCCCCGGCGTCCACCACCCCGGCCTGGGCCAGGATCGGGAGGAGTTCGGGGGTGCGGGCCAGCGCCTCGGCCGCCGCCGTCCGGGAGGCGCCGACCACGTCGATCAGGGCCTTGCCGGCGTCAGCCGCGGCCCGGGCCCCTTCGGCGGCGGCGCGGGCCACGGTGAGGATGGTCCCCTCCACCGGCCGCATGACCGCGGCCCGGGCCAGCTCGTCGGCCACGGTCAGCGCCCGGGCCAGGTCCTTCGGCCCCGGGACCAGGCCGGACTCGTTGAGCCCGTCGACGATGCCCCGGAGGAGCTGGCTCAGGATGACCCCGGAGTTCCCCCGGGCACCCATCAGGGACCCGTGGGCGATGGCCTGGGAGGTGACGGCCATGTCCGGGTGGTCGAACTTGTCCAGCTCGGCGACCACCGATTCGATGGTGAGGGCCATGTTGGTGCCGGTGTCGCCGTCGGGAACCGGGTAGACATTGAGGCGATTGATGACATCCTGGTGGGAGCGGAGGGCATCCCGGTAGGCCCCGATGACCTGGCCCAGCGTCCCCGCCTCGAGCGTGTCGATGACCCCCATGGGCAGGATGCTAACCTTTACCCGGTTCCCAGAGGTTTTTGAGAGGAAGTCGACGCGTCATGGCAGCGGTGTGTGAGGTCTGCGGCAAGAAGCCGTCGTTCGGCATGAACATCAGTCACTCCCACCGGCGCACCAAGCGTCGCTGGGATCCCAACATCCAGAGGGTCCGCGCCATCGTCGACGGATCCCCCAAGCGTCTTCACGTCTGCACGTCGTGCATCCGGTCGGGCAAGGTCACCAAGCGCCCGATCCGCAACATCCCCGCCTGAGTTTTCGGCGGGGGGGCCTCTCGGCCGCCGATTGGGTCCGCAACGTGGTAGCCGCCGCGGCGGCCAGCGGGTCCGGCAGGCGGAGGCGGGTGATGAGCGACCCCCGCACCGAGGGGGTCAGGCGGGTCGCGGATATCACCGGTCGGTGACCGCGGCTTCGATATTCACGGCGCGGTATTCGCCGCCCTCTGCCCCCGACGGGTCCGATGCAAAAGCCGGGCCTGGCGCGGGCACCCCCGAGCGGGATCGCCCAATCGCCCCTTGGTTGGATCTGTCGGAGGGACGGTCTTAAGGATTCTCCAAGGAGAATCACCGGACTTTCCAAGCTAGGCATCGTCAAATCGGGCCTGCTCCGCCTACCGAATGGACCCCTTCCATCGGTGCGGAGCGCGATATGTCCCATGGACATACAAGGAGGCCCTGTGCGGTGGAGCGTCAAACGACTGTTGACCAAGCGACGTAGCCTCGCGACCGCCTTGGCGGTGGTGGTGGTGGCCGGAGGGACCGGGATCTGGTTCGCCACTCGATCGTCCGCCGCCGGCCCCTCGATCACCACGACCAACCAGATCAAGTCGGTGACCACCGGGTCGATCACCCAGACCGTCTCGTCGACCGGCACCATCGAACCGGCCAGTCAGGCCAACCTCTCGTTTGCCGTCAGCGGGCGGGTGACGGCCGTCAACGTCACCGCGGGCCAGACGGTGACCGTCGGCCAGTCCCTGGCCACCATCGACCCGACGACGTTGTCGGCATCGGTCGCCCAAGCCGAAGCCACCGTCTCGGCCGACGAGTCCAAGCTGGCCACCGACCAGGCCAACGGGGCATCGGCATCCCAGGTGGCGGCCGACCAGGCCAGCGTGGTCTCGTCCCAGGCGCAACTGTCGTCCGCCCAAGCCTCCCTGGCCGAGGCCACCCTCACCTCGACCATCGCCGGAACCGTAGCCTCGGTCAACCTGTCAGCCGGACAGCAGGTGTCTGGGAGCGGCACATCGACGAGTCCGTCCGCGAGCACCGGTTCGAGTGCATCATCGAGCACCGGTTCGACCGGCAAAGGAAGCACGGCGCCATCGGCGTCCTCCTCGTCCTCATCGTCGTCGTCGAGCTCCAGCGCCCAGTTCGTCATCATCAGCACCGGGTCCTACATCGTCAACGCCACGGTGGACGACACCCAAGTCAGCCAGGTCGTGGTGGGCGACCAGGCGGTGATCACCCCGAGCGGGGCGACCACCGCCGCCTACGGGACGGTGGGCTCGATCGGCCTGCTGGCCACCTCGAGCTCGAACGTGGCCTCGTTCCCGGTGGTCATCAACGTCACCGGGAGCCCGAGCGGACTGTTCGGGGGCGCCACCGCCAGTGTGGTGATCACCGTCAAGAACCTGCAGAACGTGGTGGTGGTGCCGACCGCCGCCATCCACTTCTCGGGCAACGCCACCACCGTGAACATGGTCACCAATGGGAACACCGCGGCCCAGACCGTCACCATCGGCGCGGCATCGGGGGGCAACACCCAGATCGTCAGCGGCCTGGCCGTCGGTGACAAGGTGGTGGTGCCGGTGGTGACCATCAAGGGATTCGGCGGCACCGGCACCGGCACCCGCACCGGGACCGGGTTCGGTGGTGGTGGCGGCGGTGGATTCGGTGGCGGCGGGGGTGGGGCCGGCGGGTTCGGCGGTGGCGGTGGCGGCGGGTTCGGCGGGGGCGGAGCCGGTGGTGGCGGATGACCGAGTTGTCCAGCCCCCGCCTCTCGTTCGACGCCACCCAGCCGGTTCGAATCGACGACACCGCCCGCGTCCCGGCCCAACCGGCTCCGGTGATCGAGATCGAAGACGTCCACAAGATCTACCGGACGGGAACACTGGAGGTGGCTGCGCTCCGGGGCGTCTCGCTGACCATCTCCTCAGGGGAGTACGTCGCGCTCATGGGCCCATCCGGCTCCGGCAAGTCGACCCTGATGCACATCCTCGGATGCCTCGACGTGCCCACCCGGGGGACCTACCGGCTGGCCGGGGAGGATGTCTCGACCATGACCGAAGTGGACCTGGCTGACGTCAGGAACCGGCGGATCGGGTTCGTTTTCCAACAATTCAACCTGCTGCCGTCACTGACGGCGTGGCGCAACGTGGAGCTCCCGCTGATCTACGCCGGGGTCGACCGCTCGACCCGGAAGGAACGGGCCCTGGCCGCTCTCGACCGGGTGGGGATGGGCGACCGGGTCGAGCACCGTCCCGGCGAGCTGTCCGGTGGCCAGCAGCAGCGGGTGGCGGTGGCCCGGGCGGTGGTCAGCAATCCCGCCCTGGTGCTGGCGGACGAGCCGACCGGGAATCTCGACTCGGTGTCCGCCCGGGAGGTCCTCAATCTTTTGGCCGAACTCCACGACTCAGGCCGGACGGTGGTGCTGATCACCCACGACGCCGAGGTGGCCGACGCGGCTTCCAGCACCTTCCGCATTCGGGACGGTCAGATCCTCGACGCCTCGTCGGCGGCGATGGCGGGCGGGCGGCCATGAACCTGATCGAGACCTTCCGCACCGGCATGGAGGCGGTGGTGTCCCACCGGTTGCGCTCGACGTTGACCGTCCTCGGGATCATGATCGGCATCACCGCGGTGATCCTCACCGTCGGTCTCGGGGAGGGCGCCCAGCAACAGGTCGGGTCGGCGATCTCCTCACTCGGCGCCAACCTGCTCATCGTCACCCCGGGGAGCACCACCTCGTCGACCGGGATCCGGGGCGGATCGGGCTCGGCGTCCACCCTGACCGTCGCCAACGCCAACGTGCTGGCTTCGAAGACCGTCGCCCCCGACATCGCCGGAGTCGCCCCGGTGGTCTCCGCCTCGGAGTCGCTGACCGCCGGGACCACCAACTGGACCACCACCTTGGTCGGGTCGACCGCCTCCTGGACGTCGGTGCGGGGGCGAACCATGGCCGAGGGCCGGTTCGTCTCCGGCCACGACGTGCAGACCCACGCCGCAGTGGTGGTGCTGGGCCCGACGACGGCTTCCCAGCTCTTCGGGAACCGGGATCCGGTGGGCCAGACGGTCGATGTGGCCGGAACCCCGATGTCGGTGATCGGCGTGCTGACCGCGGAAGGCTCGTCGTCGACGTCCAATGACGACGACCAGGCGATCATCCCCATCACCACCGCCGCCACCCGGATCATCGGCGGCACCAACCGCAACGCCCTCAGCTCGATCTACATCCAGGCCACCAGCTCGCAGACGCTGTCGGCGGCCTACCAGGAGGCGGACAACGCGCTGCTCAGCCTCCACGGGATCACCACCGCCACCAACGCCGACTTCACTATCACCAGCCAGCAATCGCTGCTGGCCACCGCCACCTCGGTCGACAAGACCCTGACCGTTCTCCTGGCCGGGATCGCGGGTATCTCCCTCCTGGTCGGCGGGATCGGGGTGATGAACATCATGCTGGTGTCGGTCACCGAGCGGATCCGGGAGATCGGTCTGCGCAAGGCACTGGGCGCCACCCCTCGGGTGATCCGGCGGCAGTTCTTGGTGGAGGCATCGGTGCTCGGGCTCGTCGGGGGAATGCTCGGCGCCGTCCTCGGCCTGGCGGTGGCCATCGTCCTCCCCCACTTCATCAGCAATCCCATCGCCATCTCGGCGGCGGCCATCGCCGGATCCATCGCCGTCGCCATCGCCATCGGGGTGGCCTTCGGGGTCTACCCGGCCAGCCGGGCGGCCCGGTTGGCGCCCATCGACGCTCTCCGAAGCGAATAGGCACCCACCCGCCATGAAGCACCCACCCTCCATCACCCACCAAGGAGCATCCATCATGCGACATCTCTCACCGTTCTCAACCGGTCCGACCCCTCCGGCCTACAAGAGGGCCGGGGTCAGACGGTTCTCGGTGCTGGCGGTCCTGGGGGGCGCGGCGCTGGCCCTGGCCGCCTGTGGGGGTGGATCCTCCGCGGCCAGTAGCACCAGCAAGTCGAGCTCCTCGAGCTCGACCCCATCAGGCCGGCCCGCCACCCCGCCGGGGGCCTTCGGCACCGTCGCCTCCATCGCCGGGCAGTCGATCGAGGTGCAGAGCACCGCGGCCTCGTCCGCCTCGACCGGCGGACAGACAACCGTCAACTACTCCTCCACCACCACCTTCGACCAGACGGTAGCGGCTTCGTTGGCCAACGTGAGCGTCGGCTCGTGTGTCTCGGCGGTCAGCACCCCGGCATCGGGGTCGTCCACCACCACCACCGCCCCGTCGAGTCCGGTCAACGCCACCAGCATCCGGATCAGCACGCCCACCAATGGCACCTGTGCCGGTGGTTTCGGCGGAGGAGGGGGGCGATTCGGTGGAGGGGCCGGTACCAGTGGAGGAACGGGTACCCCACCGTCACGTCCCGCCAATGGCGGGGGCGGGCGACCGGGCGGATTCGGCGGCGGTGCATCGGGCACCGTCACCTCGGTGAGTGGCTCGTCCATCGTGGTCGACTCCACCAACCCGACAACCAGCGCCGTCACCACCCGGACGGTGGATGTGAGCAGCACCACCACCTTCACCCAGACCGAGGCGGCGGCGGCCACCGATTTGGCGGTGGGCAAGTGCGTCCAGGCCCTCGGGTCGGCTGACACCACCGGGGCAATCACCGCCACCTCGATCAGCATCAGCACCCCGGGGGCCAACGGTTGCTCGAGCGGATTCGGGCGTCGGGGAGGCGCGGCGGGAGCCGGCGGTGGGGCCGGGACCGGGACCACCGGTGCCTGAGCGATCCTCCGGATGGAAGGGCCTCTCGTGGATCACCTGGCTTATCTCCGGGGTGGTGGTGGTAGCTGTCGCGGCCACGGTGTGGCTGACCACCGGCTCATCGGGCCCGGCCTACCGGTTGGTCACGGTGACCACCGGTTCCCCGGTCCAGACCCTCGACTCGGTGGGCACCCTGACCCCGATCAACCAGAGCAATCTCAACTTCGGGACGTCGGGAACGGTGGCCACCGTGGCGGTGACGATCGGCCAGGTGGTGACCGCCGGGCAGACGCTGGCCGCCTTGGACACCACGTCGCTCCAGAGCGCGGTGGTGTCAGCCCAGGCCACGGTGACGGCGGCCCAGGCCAAGGTGGATGCGGACGAAAACGGCGAGACCTCTTCCTCGGCGAGTAACGCGATCACCGCCTCCGCTACCAACACGGCCGCCACAGCCACCGGCACTGCCGCCATCCTCGCCGCCGACATTACCGACGCCGCGCCCCCGGGCGGTGCCGGTCAACCGGCCGCCGGGAGTCAATCGAGCGGCGGCGGCTCGGCGATCGCTCAAGCCCAGTCGACCCTGCTGGCCGACCAGAAGCAGTCCGACGCCGACCAGCAACAAGCTACCGCTGACCTCCAGCAGGCTATTTCCACTTGCGGTGCCACGACGCCGAGCACCAGCGCGACGTCGAACGTGCACGGTCCTCCGCCGACCACGACGACCACCACCACCGCCCCCACGACCACTACGACGACCACGACGCCGGCGGGCGCCCCGGGCCCGTCGTCCACCGCCGCCTGCACCCAAGCCCTCCAGCAAGTGGCCAGTGATCAGACCGCCGTCTCCCAAGCTCAGACGACGGTGGCTTCGGACGAGACGGCTCTGGCCGCGGCCCTCGCGAGTGCGGCATCCAGCACCGCAGGGTCGGCCAGTCCGACCACCACGACACCGCCGTCGGGGTCAGGCGGCGCCGGGTCGGCCAGTAAGAGCGGCGGTGGCGGGAACAGCAGTAGTGGCAGCGCGGCCGGCGGCGGGAACGGCTCAGCGGCTTCCGGGGGTTCGTCGGCCGCGTCGTCGGTGGCCAGCCCCCAGCAGCTGGCCAGCGACCAGGCCGCCCTGGATCTTGCCACCGCCCAGCTCGCCTCGGCCCAACAGGATCTGGCTGACGCCAACCTCCTGAGTCCGATCGCCGGCACCGTCGCCTCGGTGTCCATCGCGCCGGGCAGCGCGGTGACGGCCGGGTCGAATGTCGGCCCCAGCGCGGGGGCGGCCATCGTCATCCTCGGCCCCGGGTCGTTCGTGGTCACCACCAACGTTGCCGTCACCAACATCGCCAACGTGCTGGTCGGCCAGAAGGCCACCGTCACCCCCGACGCCGCCACCACGGCCATCGCCGGAACGGTGACGTCGATCGGGTTGGTGGCGTCCACCTCGTCCTCTCCCACCAGTTACCCGGTCACGCTGTCCCTGGGTAACACCAGTGGCCTGCAACTGACGTCCGGGGCCGCGGCCAACGTCAGCATCATCACCAAGGACGCCTCCGGGGTCGCCTCGGTCCCGAGCTCCGCGGTGCAGACGGTGGGCACCACCCATTTCGTGACCGAGTATCAGAACGGCACCACCTCGCGGGTACGGGTCACCCTCGGCACCGTCGGCGACATCCTCACCCAGATCACCGCCGGGGTGAAGCCGGGTGCCACCGTCGTCCTGGCCGATCTGAACCTGCCCATCCCGGCCAGCAGCGCTACCACCACCGGGCGCACCGGCCTGGGTGGAGCCGGCGGTCTGGGCGGCGCCGGCGGCTTCGGCGGAGGGGCGGGCGGATTCGGCGGAGGAGGCTTCACCGGCGGGGGCGGGGGCGGCGTCACCCGGGGCGGTGGATGACGCCCACCCGTCCGGACACGGCAACTACATCCGGGTCAAACCGGTGGCCGGGCTCCCGTCGGCTCGATGACGGGAACGACACCATTGGCTGAACCCGGTGGCACCGACGCCGGAACCCTCACCTCGAAGGTGGCGCCGGTCGTGGCCGGGACCAGTGTCACCCGGCCCCGGTGGGCATTGACGATGGCGGCCACGATGGCCAGGCCGAGGCCGGCGCCGCCGGTGGTCCGGGCCCGGGAGGGATCCGCCCGGTAAAACGGCTCGAAGATCCGGGCGGCGACGGCCGGAGCGATGCCCGGACCGTCGTCACTCACCGAAACCACCGCCTCGCCGCCATCGAGGCGAACCCCGACCGCCACGGCGGCCGTATCCGGCGTGTGGCTGATGGCGTTGACCAACAGGTTGTCGACCACCTGGCGCATCCGCCGGACGTCGCCGACCACCGTCACCGGTCCGGCCGGCTGAAGGGTGACGGTGCGGGTGGGGGCGGAGACCCGGATACCCGCCACCGCCTGCTCCACGACCTCGACCAGATCGAAGGGGTTCTGATCCAGCGGTCGTTCATGGTCGAGCTGGGCCAGCAAGAAGAGGTCGTCCACCAAGGTCCCCATCCTCGACGCCTCGTTCTTGATGTGGGCCAACGCGGTGGCCAGGTCGTCGGGACGGTCACGGATCCCGAGGTCGAACATCTCCGAATAGCCGCGGATGGAGGTGAGGGGTGTCCGCAACTCATGGGAGGCGTCAGCCAGGAATCTCCGAAGCTTGTTCTCGGACGCCGCCCGGGCATCGAAGGCATCTTCGATTTCTCCGATCATGGTGTTGAAGGCCACCCCGAGTTGCCCGACCTCCGAGCCCGGTGTGACGTACGAGACCCGCTGGGACAGGTCGCCGTCGGCGATGGCTCCGGCGGTCACCGCCATCTCCTCCAGGGGTCGCATGTCCCGCCGGACCATGAGCCAGGCGATGAGCCCGAGGATCACCAGCACCAGGGCGGACACGATCAGTTCGATGAACAGCAGCCGCTGGAGGGTGCTGTCGGTGGCGCTCAGCGACTCGGCCACCACGATGGTGCCGCCGTGGTTGGGCAGCGGCCGGGCCAGCGCCCGGTAGCTGGTTCCGTCGGTTCCGGTACTCGACGTGGTGAAGAACAGGTCGGCGGTCGACCCGCTGCCCGAACCGGGGAGCGAGGCGGGAATCGACGGTGCCGCCGGGGCCTTGCCGCCGTAGCTGAAGAACACGTGGGCCAGGATGTGACCCTTGGAGTCACGGAGCTGCCCATAGGTTCCCGGGGGCACCAGCACCCCCCGGTCTTCCCCGCGGGACGTCTCCCCGAAGCCAGGTCGCAGGTTCCCCTGGCCGGGGACCCGGGTGGACGACGTGGTTGACGGGGCGGTGGTCGTCGGCGCCGCGTTGGTCGGGGTGGTGGTCGTCGGGGTGGCGTTGGCCGAGCCCGCGGGGGGGACCGTCGAACCACTGCCGGGAGACGCCGCCAGCGACCGGCTGACCGGGAACGTCCCCAGCTTCAACTGGTTGTCCACCTGGGTGAGCAGAAACGACCGGAGTGAGGTGTAGGTGACCACGTCGGAGATCACCAAGCCGGCGGCGACGATGACGACCAGGAGCAGGAGCAGGCGGAGGCGAAGGGTCAACGGACGGGCTCAGCTCCCGCCGCCGGCATGAGATGCCGTCATCGGCCGGCGCCCGGCTCCGCGGGCACCCGGAGGGTGTACCCCACTCCCCGCACGGTGCGGATCAAGGGTGGTCCATGGGCGTCGAGCTTCTTGCGGAGGTAGCTCACGTAGACCTCGACCATGTTGACCTTGCCGTCGAAGCTGTAGTCCCACACCCGATCACGGATCTGGGACTTGGAGAGAACCTGCCCGGCATTCACCATCAGGTAGTGAAGCAGTCGGAACTCGGTCGGGGTCAGCTCGATGGCCGTCGATCCCCGCCAGACTTCGTGGCTGTCCTCGTCCAGCTCGACGTCGGCGAACGACAGCCGCGGGCCCAGGTTGTCGTACCCGTCGGTGCGCCGCAGGATCGCCTTGATCCGCAGCACCATCTCCTCGACGCTGAACGGTTTGGACATGTAGTCGTCACCGCCGGCGGCCATGCCCCGGATCCGGTCATCCACCTCTCCTCTGGCCGTCAGGAACAGCACCGGGGTCATCTGTGAGTTGCGATCCCATCCCATCCGCTTGAGCACCTCGAAGCCGTCGATGTCGGGGAGCATCACGTCGAGTACCACCAGATGGGGTCGAAACGACCGGATGAGCCCCAGCGCCTGGCTGCCGGAATGGGCAACCTCGACGGTGGTCCCGTGGAGATTGAGCGCCATCGTCACCAGTGCGGTGATGCTTTTCTCGTCGTCGACCACCAGGACCCGGCGACCGTTCAGATCCAATGCCCGTCCCCGATGCTCACGGCCACAATTGTGGACGGCATTCCTGTGGATTTGCTGAGAGCCACCTCGGCCCGGACCCGAATCAGCCCACCGGGTGGCGCCACCCCCCTGCCGGCAACGGGCCGCCGGCCAGCTCGAGCCGGCCCGGGTCATCGGTGCAGCGTCCGATGACGATCGGCGGGCGCAACCCGGCCCGGGCGAACTCGTCCTGGAGCCGGGCGGCGTCGGCGGTGGCCAGCAACAGCTCGTAGTCCTCCCCGCCCCCCAGCGCCTCCTCCCGGGTGGCTCCCGGCACCACCGGCACCTCCAACAGGTCGATCCCGACCCCGGAGGCCCGGGCCAGGTGGCGAACGTCGGCCACCAGCCCGTCGGAGATGTCGATGGCGGCCCTGGCCCCCGACAGCCGGGCCACCTCGCCCTCGTCGAGTCGGGCGATGGGACGCCGGTGGGCCCGGACGAGCACCGGGTCCTCCCCGGCCGGAGGCGTGGTGACGCCCTGATCCCGCCGCTGTCGGAGGAGCCGGAGCCCGGCCGCCGACCCCCCCAGCGCGCCGGTGACCAGGAGCTGGTCCCCCGGTTTGGCCCCCGAACGGAGCAGCGGCCCGAGCTGGGCCGATCCCCGGAGGGATCCCGAGACCGCCACCGACACCACCAGCACCGGGGACCCCGACAGGTCGCCGCCGACCACCACACACCCGGTTTCCTCCCCGGCCACCGCCACCCCGTCGGCCACCTGATCGAGATCCGTCCCCGGCGGGGCGGCGATCGACACCAGGCCGTGATCGGGGCGGCCGCCCATGGCCGCCAGGTCGGACACCGTCACCATCAGCGCCTTGTAGCCCAGGTCATCGAGGCCACTGAGGCCGAGATCGACATGGACCCCGGCCACCACCAGGTCGGTGGCGAGCAGCGCCGACTCCCCGCCCGGGCCACGGACCACGGCGGCGTCGTCCCCGATCCAGGTTTCCCCCTCGGGCGGCCGGCCTCCGGTCATCCGGGCGGCGGCCGCCCGCTCGAAGCGCGCCCGCAGGCGGTCGATGGCGTCAAATTCGTCACCGGAACCGGGAAAATGGGCCGACGTGGCCCCGGAATTGGTTCCGACCATGTCTCTTGCCTACCATCCACTCCGGCCACCGCCACTAATATCGAGTAGCCCCACCGCGGCGCCGGCACCTGCTGTACGCGATCGTCGCGGCCACCGACCTGGAATCCCGAGGAGGAATCGCCCACCTATGCCACCCACTGAGAACAAGAAATTGATCGCCTGGGTGGACGAGATCGCCGCGCTGACCCAGCCGGCCTCGGTGGAATGGTGCGACGGATCGGCCGACGAGTACGACCGGCTCTGCCAGCTTCTGGTCGACAACGGGACGTTCACCAAGCTGTCCGAAGCCAAGCGGCCCAACAGCTACTGGGCCCACTCCGACCCGGCCGACGTGGCCCGGGTGGAGGACCGGACCTTCATCTGCTCGACCCAGGAGTCGGACGCGGGGCCGACCAACAATTGGCGGGACCCGGGTGAGATGCGGGCCATGCTCACCGATCTGTTCCGGGGATCCATGCAGGGGCGCACGATGTACGTCGTCCCCTACTCGATGGGTCCGCTGGGATCCGAGATCGCCCACATCGGGGTGGAGATCACCGACTCTCCCTATGTGGTCGTCTCGATGCGGATCATGACCCGGATGGGCCGGGGCGCCCTGGAGGTGCTCGGCGCCGACGGTGATTTCGTGCCGTGTCTCCACTCGGTCGGCGATCCGCTGGCCGACGGCAAGGCCGACGTCCCTTGGCCGTGCGACAGCGAGAACAAGTACATCGTCCACTTCCCCGAGACCCGGGAGATCTGGTCGTACGGCTCCGGCTACGGCGGCAACGCCCTACTCGGCAAGAAGTGTTTCGCCCTCCGTATCGCCTCGGTGATGGCCCGCGACGACAACTGGCTGGCCGAGCACATGCTCATCCTGAAGCTGACCAACCCCGCCGGCGTCACCAAGTACGTGACCGGAGCCTTCCCGTCGGCCTGCGGCAAGACCAACCTGGCCATGCTCATCCCCTCCCTTCCCGGCTGGAAGGTGGAGACGGTGGGCGACGACATCTGCTGGATGAAGTTCGGGGCCGACGGCCGCCTCTACGCCATCAACCCCGAAGCCGGCTTCTTCGGGGTGGCCCCCGGCACCAACTTCAAGACCAATCCCAACGCCATGCTGACCCTCGACGGAAATGCCATCTTCACCAACACCGCCCTCACCGATGACGGTGACGTCTGGTGGGAGGGAGTGACCGAGGAGCCGCCGGCCCACCTCACCTCCTGGAAGGGCGAGGACTGGACCCCGGAGTCCGACACCCCGGCGTCCCATCCCAACGCCCGCTTCACCGTCGCCGCCGCCCAGGACCCGGCCATCGCCCCCGAGTGGCAGGACCCGGGTGGGGTTCCGATCGACGCCATCATGTTCGGCGGACGACGCGCCTCGGTGGTGCCGCTGGTGTTCCAGTCCCGCGACTGGGACCACGGGGTCTTCCTGGGTTCGATCATGTCCTCGGAGACCACCGCGGCCGCCGCCGGCGCGGTCGGGAAGCTCCGCCGCGACCCGTTCGCCATGCTCCCGTTCTGCGGCTACAACATGGCCGACTACTTCGCCCACTGGCTCGACATCGGGGACTCGGCCGATCCCGACAAGCTGCCGAAGATCTTCTACGTGAACTGGTTCCGCAAGGACGAGAACGGCCGCTGGCTGTGGCCGGGCTACGGAGAGAACTCCCGGGTGCTGTCCTGGGTGTTCGACCGGGCCGGTGGTGACGGCGAGGCGGTGGAGACTCCCATCGGGTTGCTCCCGGCGCCGGGTGCCATCGACACCGACGGGCTGGACATCTCCGACGAGGACATGGACAAGCTCCTGGCCTTCGACGTCGAGGGCTGGCGGGCCGAGGTGCCGGGCATCCGTGAGCACTACGCCCGGTTCGGCGACAAGGTCCCGGCCAAGCTCAACGCCGAGGTCGACCGGCTGGAGCAGCAACTCGGTTGAGCGTCCCGCGGGTGGCCTTCGGCCGCCGGTAGGTCAGGGCAGGTGGATGTCGTGGACAGCCCGGGCGTCGGCCAGCGTGGCGGGATCCAGCGTCCCCTCGTCCACCGGCACCACCGTGCTCCAGTGCTTCCCCACCGGGCAGTGCTGCCATCGCCCGGTCCCGAGCCGCACCGCCTTGATCGACACCATCGGCATCCAGATGGTGGTGAACAGATGGCCGTCCTGACAGCGGACCACTCGGTCGTACCGGGAGGACATGGGCCAAGGTTACGTCCGCTGATCACCAATGGTGGTCGCCACCTCGAAGCGAGCTCATGTAGGCCACCGCCCCCAGTGCCGCCACGATGGCCATGATCAGGTCACCGGTCGAGATCGGCAGGGTCACCACCACCGGCACGAAGGCCCCCACCACCCAGACCAACTGCAGGCGGGTCTCGAAACGGGCGAACGCCCGCCCCTGGTTGAACACCTCCACGTGCCGCTGGACCAGAGCATCGAACGAAGGCTTGGAAATGGCCCCGGCCACGCCCACCGCCAGGGCCACCACCACCTGGAAGTAGCGGCTGGACTGGAGGGAGATGATCCCGGCGACCACCGCCACCAGCCACATCGACGCCACCAGGATCTGCTGCTCGCTGAACACCCGGCGGAGCCGGGCCACCAGCAGCACCCCGATCAGCGCGCCGGCGGTGATGGCGCCGAGCAGCAGCCCGAACCACCAGGTCGCCGCCCCCTGCCGGCGGAGCCCGAAAGCCAGTAGGAAGGTCAGAAACCCGAGCTCCGCCTTCAGCACCGACATCGGCATCAACGCCAGCAGCACCTCGGAGCTGGCGATCGGGCGGAAGGCGGCGAGATCCAGCTCGTCCTCGGTCGGTTCGGCGGGAAGATCGGGCACCGGTTCGAGGAGGGACTGCGAGACCGGCACCATGGGGATGGCCCTCGCCCGAACCCGCCGCCGGCCCGAACCTCGGGCCCGCCGCCGCTGCCGGACCGGCAACCGGGCTCCGGCCACCACCGCGGCCAGGAACACGAAGAAGTCGAGCCACAAGACGCCCTGGGCTCCCGCCAGCTTGAGCATGCCCACCGCCGGAAGGGCGAAGACGAAGGCCGACACCGAGGCCAACAACCCCAATCGGGCATTGAGGCCGGCCAGGTCCGGGGCCCCCTCGAGGTTGGGCTTGCCGACATCCTCCGGCTCCGCTCCCCCGGGTGTCATGGGTGTCCCGTAGGGCGGGGTGGACGTCGGCAGCGGGACGGCGGGGGCGAGGTTCGGCGGGGTGCCCGGGGGGTCGCTCCCCGGGGGGTGGCCGATGAGCCCGAGCGCGGCCATCTCCGGAACCAGCGCACCCTTGGTCACCAGGTACACCTTGGAGAGAACCAGCATGGCGAAGGCCAGCGGGAACAACAGCAGCGAGTGGATGTCGGCGGCCAGCAGCGGGCACAGGGCCGCCCGACCCAAGGCCGACGCCACCACCGTCGCCCGCCGGGCCCCCCGGCTCCGGTCGATCAACGGGCCGAGGGCGGGTGCCACCACTGCGAACGGCGCCATGGTCAGCACCAGGTAGAGCAGTACCTTGTCCTGGGCGGCGGTGGGAGAGATCGAGAAGAACAGCGACCCGGCCAGCGACACCGCGAACAGGGTGTCGCCGGCCGTCATCAGCACATGGGTAAGGGCCAACCGGCCGAAGGGTTGCCGCTGGTCGAAAAGGTCGGCGATGGCGGAGCGGGCCAATCTCCGGAACTGCTCTCCTCGCTCCCGAACGCTCACCGCGGCATATTAAGGGCCACAGCGGTGGCGGTAGCATGCATCATCCATCGGGAACGACGTGTCGGGAGAAACCCATGCCGGTCAGCGCCTACGTGCTCATCCAAACCGAGGTCGGAAGGGCGGCCACCGTCGCCCGGGCCGTCGCCAAGCTCGACGGGGTCATCGCCGCCGAAGATGTCACCGGACCCTACGACGTCATCGTGCGGGCCGAGGCGATCAGCGTCGACGAGTTGGGCCGGATGGTGGTGGGGCGGATCCAGCTGATCGAGGGGATCACCCGAACCGTGACCTGTCCGGTGGTCAACCTCTAGATCGGCTGGTTGCCGAATTCGTGAACCTCCCATGGTGAGCCTCGATCAATTCTCGTTGGCGGGGCGCACCGCGCTGGTGACGGGAGCGTCCCGGGGTATCGGTGCGGCGACGGCTCGCGCCCTCGACCGGGCCGGCGCCCGGGTCGGGTTGGTGGCCAGGAGCCGGGACGGCCTTGCCGACGTCGCTCGAGCGCTCGAACACGACCCGGTGGTCGTGGTGGCCGATCTCGGCGATCCGGACGCTCCGCAGGCGGTCGCCCGGCAGGTGCTCGACGCCCTCGGCACCGTCGACGTCCTGGTCAACAATGCGGCGGTGGCGGCCCGCGTCGCCACCGTTGACACCGATGCCGGGTTGATCGACCAGATGCTGGCCGTGAACGTCCGAGCACCCCTCTTGCTCATCGCCGCCCTCATTCCGTCGATGACCAGTCAGGGCCGCGGCTCGATCGTCAACCTCTCCTCCGTCTCCGGCCTGGTCGGCACCCCCCGCCGGGCCGCCTACGCCGCGTCGAAGGGAGCGGTCGACGCCGCCACCCGATCGCTCGCCATCGAGCTCGGGCCGTCCGGCATTCGGGTCAACTCGGTCGCGCCCGGGGTGGTCGACACCGCCCTGTGGGCCAAGAACAAGGCGATTCCCGGGGTCACCGAGACCATCGAGGGCCAGACCCCGCTCCGCCGCTGGGCCACCCCCGAGGACATCGCCGACGTGATCGTCTTCTTGGCCTCCGACGCCGCCCGTTTCGTCACCGGGGAGACGGTCACCGCCGACGGCGGAATGGCTCGGACCTTCGACCTGTACGGCGGACAAGTCTGACCGCGCCGGAGCCCGGTGGCGGCGCTAGCGGATGGCTCCCGACTCTCGCAGCTTGATGATCTCGCCGGCGTCGAGCCCCCAGTCGCCGAGGGCCTCGTCGCCGTGCTGGCCGGGGTTGGGAGGGGGACGGCGGATGGCCCCCGGGGTTCCTTCGAAACGAGGCGAGGGCGCGGGCTGGACGACCCCGGCCACCTCGGTGAAGGTGCCGCGGTGCACATTGTGGGGATGGAGATGGGCCTCCGCCGAGGTCAGTACCGGGGCGACGCAGGCATCGGTGCCGTCGAAGATGGCCTGCCACTCGTCACGGGTCTTGGTGGCGAAGATCGCCGCGAACCGCTCCTTCATAGCTGGCCAGGCCTCCCGGTCGTTCTGTCCGGGCAGGTCCTCGTCGGCCAGACCCAGGCCCTTGATGAGCTCGGCGTAGAACTGGGGCTCGATGCCCCCGACCCCCATGTATCCCCCGTCCGATGTCTCGTAGACCTCGTAGAAATGGGCGCCGGTGTCCAACAGGTTGGTCCCCCGTTGGTCGTTCCAGATCCCGGCCTGCCGGAGGGTGTAGGTCATGGTCATCAGCGAGGCGGCTCCGTCGACCATCGCCGCGTCGATCACCTGACCCTGGCCGGTCTGCCGGGCGGAGAGGATGGCCGCCACCATCCCGAAGGCCAGCAGCATGCCGCCGCCGCCGAAGTCGCCGACCAGGTTCAGCGGCGGGACCGGCTTCTCGCCCTCCCGTCCGATCGGGTCCAGCGCCCCGGCCAGGGCGATGTAGTCGATGTCGTGGCCGGCGGCCAGGGCCATCGGGCCGGTCTGGCCCCACCCGGTCATCCGGCCGTAGACCAGCTTGGGGTTGCGGGCCAGGCAGATCTCCGGCCCCAAGCCCAGGCGTTCGGCGACCCCGGGCCGGAACCCCTCGGTCAGGCCGTCGGCCGACTCCACCAGCCGCAGGACCAGAGCCACCCCGTCGGCGTGCTTGAGATCGACCGCCACCGACCGCCGGCCGCGATTCAGCAGATCGACGTGGGCATCCTGGTGGGGCGGGTAGGTGGCCCGGTCGGACCGGTCGATCCGGATGATGTCGGCCCCGGCGTCGGCGAGCATCATCCCGGCGAACGGTGAGGGTCCGATCCCGGCCAGCTCGATCAGCCGGACACCCTCCAGCGGGCCGCTCACCGGGCGACTTCCGGCAGAAGGCGGCAGGGGCGGGAGGACCTGAGGTGGTGGGGATGGGAGTCGGCCATCCAGGGATCGTGGCTGCTCCAGCCGCCGCCGGTCAAATGCGAGCGCGCCATCGGGATGGAAAGACCCACGCCCCCGGATCCGGGTCGGGTGACCCGGTCGGGCACGGTTTACTGTCGGGGTGCCCTCGGATGTCCGACGGGCGCCGACACCGAAAGGAGCGCGGATGACCCTGGCCCGACGAGCGACCGGACCCGGCCGGGTCAACCTCATCGGTGATCACACCGATTACAACCGGGGATTGGCCCTTCCGATCGCCATCGATCTCGGCACCACCGTCGAGTTCACTCCCACCGGGTCGCCGGGAGTCACCTTCTTTTCCACCCTCCATCGCGAGGGAATCACCCTTCCCGTCGAGGTGCCGGCCGATCCCGAAGTGCTCAGCGCCCTCGAGCCACCCTGGGCCCGGTTGGTCGGGGCGGTCATGTCCATGGTCAGGCCCGAGACCGGTGGGGTGTGCCGGATCATGAGCAGCCTGCCGGTCGGCTCCGGCCTCTCCTCCAGCGCGGCCCTGGCCACCGCGCTGGCCCGGGTGTTCGGCGCCACCGGGTCCTCGATCACCGTCGCCCGGCTCTGCCAACGGGCGGAGAACCTCTCGGGGGTGCCGGTGGGGATGATGGATCCTCTGGTCTGTGCCGGGGGGCGGGCCGGGAACGCCTCGCTCATCGATTTCTCCATCCTGTCGGTGGGGTACGTGCCCATCCCCGAGTCGGCGGAGATCGTGGTGGTGGATTCCGGCCAGCCCCGGGCGTTGCGGGATTCCGGGTATGCGGACCGGGTGGCCGAGTGCGAGGCGGCGGCGACCACCATCGGCCCGCTGGGCCTGGCCGAGGAGTCCGACGTCTCCCGGTTGCGCGACCCCCTCCTCCAGCGCCGGGCCCGCCACGTGGTCAGCGAGTGCCGACGGGTCCGCCAGGTGGCCGAAGCCCTCAAGTCCGACCACCTGTGGGCGGCAGGGGCCTACATGACCGAGAGCCACCGGAGCCTGGCCGAGGACTTCGACGTCTCCACCCCGGCCCTCGACGCCCTGGCCGACCACCTCCGGTCGATTGACGGGGTCTACGGCGCCCGGATGACCGGGGCCGGCTTCGGTGGCTCGGTGGTTGCCTTGAGCCGGGTTGGCGCCATCGATGTCGACGACCTGCCGACACCGGCGTGGAAGGTGACCGCCTCGGACGGCGCCGCCCGGTAGGGCGGACTTCAGTCGTCATCGGATAGTGCCGATGACCTAGGTATGGGGAGAATGCGCCGCGGAACCACGGTGGCGCGCCCTCCGAAGGCGCCGAGCCCGTCTCGGCGGTTCACCTCCCGCCTGGTCGCCGGCATGCTGGTGGGCATCTCGTTGCTGGCGGCGACGCCACTCACCGCGTCAGCCGGACAGCCCGATCTCTCGACGGTGGTGCTCTCCGACGCCCTCCCCGGGATGGTTGCCACTCCGACGGGCCTCACCAACGGCCCGCTCGATCAGGCGAACGTCAGCTTGTTCAATGCCGGTCCTTCCGAAACCGCGGCCATCGACCAGCAGCTGTCCGACGGAAGCATGAGTGGGTATCTGCGGGTTTGGACCCGGCAACCGACCAACGGGGATGGAGCCGTCATCGTGGCCTTCGCGGTCAGCGACGCCAACAAAGTGGCCGGCTTTCTGGGCGACTTCAATCTCGGCGTCCGGGAATCCGGCGCTTCCACCTTCTCGGTGGCAAACATCTCGGGGGCATCCGGGTTCTCCGATCAGGTCGCCTCGCAAGGGGTTCCGGTCACGGTCGACGCGGTGTCATTTGCCCGGGGGAACACCATCTTTTGCGTGGAGCTCGTCACCCCGTCGGGTGACCTGGCCCCGAGCGACGTGATCGCGCTTGCCGCTCGGCAGGCGGCCGGCGCCCCGGGAGCCACCGCCTCCCCGGTGACGCCTGCCGTTTCCCTGAAACCGGCTTCGTACGTCGTCGGCGAGATCCTCGGGGGTGTGGTGATCGCCGGCATCCTGATCGGGCTCGTCGTCTTGTTGCTAGGTCTGGGCCGGCGGCGCACCCGTCGGTTCGCGATCACCACGTCATACCCCGGTGTGGTCTCCCACCCGTTCTCGCCCTACGGATCGCCGGCATCGTACGGATCACCCTCGTCGTATGCCCCATTGAGCCTGCCGCCGATGCCGATTCCCTCGCTGACTCCGAGTCCCGGGCCCGGCTGGTACCCGGAGGGCGGCGATGGCTACCGGCAGCGATACTGGGACGGACAAGCCTGGACGGCGGGCGTGCGATGGAACGGCAGCGCTTGGGTTCACGTGAACGGCGATGGCGATACCTGACGGCGTGGCCCCTCCGGGGTGGTACCCGGATCCCGATCTCCCCGATGTTCTTCGATGGTGGGATGGCAGGAATTGGACTGCCGATACTTGGCCAGTGGATCCAACCGAGTTGGCTCCACCGACGGGGGAAGGAAAATCGAGAAGCGTTGCCGTGGTGATGGCGGTGTTTCTCTCCTTCTGGTCATTTCTCTACACCTACCGCACGTCGCGGTGGAAATTCTGGCTTGGATTTGGAATTGTCCTGTTGTCCTGGATCATTGCCATCGTTGTAGACATCATCGATTCAGGCCACTCCCCGGTCACTGCCCTGTTGGTTCTTTTCGTCCCGCTGGGTGTCTGGATCTGGTCGATTATCGACCGGGCCAACACTCGACTCTGAGGGCCTTGGTTTCGGCAGTCAGGTACCGGGGCTAGAAGAAACCGGGGGGACTCGGCCGGGGAGTGAGCCGGCGGGCGATCACCCGCTGGAGGATGGCCGGCTTCCTCACGTCCCGGAAGATCCGAATGCCGTCGTCGCCGTAGAGGGTGACCTCGAGCTCACCGGTGCCCAGCATCCGACGGAAGAGTGATTGCACCGCGTCGACGGCCTCCACATTGGACAGCCAGATCTCCGTCGTTCTCGACGAGGCGACTCCGTGGCGCTCGACCAGCCGGAACGAGGTAACCACCAAGCTGGTCATGCGCCAACGGATGAATCGGAGGACCAGCCACACGCAGGGGATGATGGCGGCCACCGCCTCGACCCGGTGCCAACCCACCGACGTGTGGGGGAACCCCACCTCGAGGCCGACCGCCAGGCCGACCACCGCCATCGCCGTCAGCAGCGGACCGATCAGGTACATCCAGTGCGGTTTGATGTCGACGAGAATCTCCTCCCCGACCACCATCCGGCGCAGTTGGGTCGGCAATCGATTCAGCCCAGCTTTCCGGCGATCGATCCGGCCGAACGCAGCACCGTGCCGTCGGCACCGGAGGTCGTATAGGCGTGAGTTGGTCGCTGCCGGGCCTCGTCGAGGAGGTCGGCCAGCAGCTCCCCGAACGACACCACCGGATCGACCCACAGGTACCGGGCCAGCGAGCCGGGAATGGTGTTGATCTCATTCACCATCAGTTGGCTGTCGTCGGAGAGGAAGTCGATCCTGGCCACCCCGCGCAGACCGGTCAGGGTCGCTACCTGGGCCGCCGCCTCCCGGAGGGTCTTCTCCAGCGAGGGTGAGATCTGGGCCGGGAGTTGACGCGGGGCGCCGGCCATCCCCTCCCCGGCTACATACTTGTCCCGGTAGTCGAGGATGTCAGCAGTTGCCGAGGAGCGGATGGGGCGTTCCACCGCGGAGAGCTGCAGCGCCGGCCAGCTCCTCACCGCCACTTGCAGGTCGCTGAGGTCGGGCCGGAACGGCTCGACCACCGCGCCGGAACGGAAATGCGGATTGGCTGACAGGCGGGCCTGGGCGGTGGCGAAATCCTCCACCACGTCGATGCCGATGGAAGACCCCCCGAACCGGGGCTTCAAGATGTAGGGACCGTCGAACGACGGGGCGGCGGAGTCGGTGCTGAGCAGCTGTCGAGGCAGGGTGGGAAGCCCGGCCTCGGCCATCAGCGCCCCGAAGCTGAGCTTGTCCATTCCCACCGAGGCCCCGGCGACGCTCGGGCCGGTATAGGCGATACCGGCCAGGTCCAGCACCGCCTGCAGGCTGCCGTCCTCGCCGGGACCCCCGTGACAGCAGACCACCGCGGCGTCGATGTCCAACTGCCGCGCCCGCCCGAGTCGTCCTCCGGATTCGGAGAAGCCCCCGTCCGGCGCGGCCACCAACTGGAGTTTGGTGGCCCCCCGGGGGACCCCGTCCACGAAGGCTTCGGCCTCGAGGCCGGGGTCGACCGCGAACCAGTCCCCGGTCTTCGACCAGTACAACGCAGCAACCGGGCCGCTTCCGGCCAGGTCCAGGCCCCGGGCCGCCTGCAGGCCGGTGAGCACGCTCACATCGTGCTCCGGCGAGGGTCCTCCAAAGATGACGGCGACATCGGGCACGGTGGTTGGCTTCCTGGTCGGGCGGACAATGTTCACGCACAAACGGCCGGGGGTACCGGATGGTCGCTCGGGCGTTCGGGCGCCCTAAGGGTAGTGGTCGGGCAGGTCGTTCTCGTACAGGACGGCGTCGCCGGGACCCAGGTGATCGCGCACCCAGGCCACCGCCTGGGGACGGTTGGCCACCCAGGTCACCGCCATCCGAGCCGAACCGTTGGAGGCGGCCCCGGCCTCCAATGCCCGGCGGTTGGTCCGGCCCACCACCACCAGGTTGTCGGCGACGCCGGCGATCTCCGACCCGAAGGAATAATTCTCCGCCCGTTGCCTGCTCCCGAGCTCGACCATCCCGGGGGTGACCACCGCGGTGGTCCCCGTGGCTCCTCCACCCGGGTCCGCCGCGCCGGGCCCCTCGAGTTCGCCGAGCGCGGCCAACGCCGCCCGGGCGCCAGCCGGATTCGAGTTGTAGGTGTCGTCGAGGATGGTGAACCCGGAGGGGGAACGAACGGCTTGGAGGCGGTGACCCACCGCGGGGAGGTCGGCGAGGGTGGAGACGATGGAGGATGTCTCGACCCCCACCGAGCGCGCCGCGCCGATGGCACAGGCCAGGTTGGCGGGTTGCACCCCGGTGGGCAACTCCACCCCGGTCGCCACCGTCTCCCCTCCGATCGTCACGGTCACCCGGGTCGTGCCCGCCTCCCGGATGACGCTGACATCGGCGGAGCGGTCCGATGCCGAGCACCTGACCATGTGCTTCCCCTCGGCGGCCAGCCGGTCGGCCAGGGCGGCCAGCCTCGGGTCGTCGACCTGGATCACCACGTCCCGGGCGGGGACGGCGATCTCCGACTTGGCTTCGACAATCCGATCCTCGGTTCCGAACCGCTCGAGGTGGACGGGGCCGATGGCGGTGATCACCGCCACCCGGGGCGGGCACCACCGGCACATGTCGGCGATCTCCCCCAGGCCGTAGGTGCCCATCTCGGCGATGAACACCTCGGTCCCGTCGGTCAGATGCTCGTTGATGGCCCGGGCCAGTCCCGCCCGGTTGTTGAAGCTGGCCGGGGTGGCCACCACCGACGAGGTGCCCTCGACCAGGTGGACCAGGTGGTTCTTGGTGGAGGTCTTGCCATAGGAGCCGGTGATCCCGACCACCGTCGGCGCCACCCGCTGCAACCGCCGCTGGGCGTCGGCCACGAAATGCTCCGACAGCCGCCGCTCGATCGGGGCGGTGACCACACAGGCCGCGTCCATCAGCAGCGGGACGGCCAGCGCGGCAACCACCGTCAACACCGAGGCGAGGCCGGTGACCAGCCCGATCACCACCACCAGGATCTCCATGACGGCCCACACCCCGGCCAGGGTCCGGAGGCGGCGGGTCCAGGCCAGAGGTGCGGTCCGGCCCTTGAGGGAGAGGCCCAGCGGTCCGGCCGCCACCATGAGCCCGGTGAGGATCCCGGCCAGTGGGCGCCATACCGAGATGACCCCGGCCGCCACCGCGGTCGCCGCCATCGCCCGGTTGACCGGGGTGATCGTCCACCAGCGGGCGGCAAACCGGGTGGACGACCCAGCCAGGTAGTGCTCGCGTTGGGCCACCCGAAGCCAGCGCAGGCCCGAAGGCACCCACGACAGCCCACAGGCGGCCACCGTGATCCAGGCCACCCCCTGATGGAACCGGGCCACCGACACCGCGGCGGCCACCGTTGACAACCCCATCCCGGTCACCCGACCTCACCGGCGCCATCATCGGCGCCGCCCAACACCGACTGTCGGAGGGCGCCGGGGGCCTCGGTGGGGGTGAGATGACCGACGCCGGGAAGGGTGACCAGCGTCGACGATCTGAGCATCCCCTGGGCCCGGTCGGCCACTTCCACCGGCACTTCGGCGTCTTCGGCTCCCCACACCAGGTCCACGTGGCAACTCACCGCGGCCAGGTCATCGGCACCGCGGGCAGCCCGCTCGCTGAGCTCCTTCACGAACACGCCCCGCATCACGCCCGCGGCGGCCCGATAGTCGGGCGAACCGTGGCGTTGGCGGAGGGCCTCCATCCGTTCCTCGCCGACCAGACCCCGGCGGTGGAGAAACCGGCCCACCCGAAACGAAAGCGCCGGAGACGCCCGCGGGCCCTCCCGGTTGAGCAGCGGCGCCCCGGTGAGCACCAGGCGGTCGATGCGATCGGGGGCCAGGGCCGCCAACCGGACCGCCACCCGACCCCCGAAGGAGTGGCCGACCACGGTGACCCGCTCGGCCAGGGGGTCGGCACCGTCGAAGAGGGGGAGCAGGTGGCGGGCGTACTCGTCGGCTCCCCACGGCTCGGGAGGTGGCGGGGTGGCGCCGAATCCGAACAGGTCGAGGCCGATGGCGGCGTGGGAGGCCGCGAACTCCGGGTCTCCGAACACCCCGTCGAAGTCGCTGTGGGTACGCTGCCAACCGTGGAGCGCGACGACGGAAGGGACTCCCGAACCCCAGGTGGCGCCGAAGATACGACCGCCATCGAACGACTTCAGCACCGGCATACCCTACCGATAGCCTCGGCACTCGTGGAACCATTCGACCGGCGCGAACCGGCTTGACCAGCACTGACGACGTCGGCCCGGGAGGGTTTGCCGCCGCGGTGGGCGGCCTCACCGAGCCTCAGCGAGAGGCGGTCGAGTCCCCCGCCACCGCCATCTGCGTGCAGGCCGGGGCCGGGTCGGGGAAGACCCGGATCCTCACCCTCCGGGTGGCCCGCCGGATCCGGGACGGGTCGGCCGACGCCGATCACAGCGTGGTCGTCACCTTCACCCGGAAGGCGGCCCAGCAGCTCCGCCAACGCCTGGGCAGCTTCGGGGTCGGGGTGGCCATCCCCTCCACCACCGGCGCCGCCCCCGGGCCCGGCGTGCGAGCCGGCACCCTCCACCAGTTGGCCCTCACCCTGCTCCGGCGTCACGCCCTCGACGGCGGGAAGCCCCCGCCCAACGTGGCCGACCACCGGTTCCGACTGGTCTCCGCCATCGTCGGGGACCCGATGCTGGTGCCGGTGGTCGCCGCCGAGATCGGCTGGGCCAAGTCACGGGCTCTCACTCCGGAGACCTACGGGCCGGCGGCCCTCGACGACGATCGATCGCCGTCGATCCCCGTCGACCGGGTCGCCGATCACTTCCGCGCCTATCAGGAGGCACTGGCCCGGCGCCACGCCATCGACCTCGACGACCTGGTGGTGGGGGCGGCCGACCTGATCTTCGAAGACGCCACGTTCGCCGAGGGCGTGCGCTGGCGGTACCGGCACCTGTCGGTGGACGAGTTCCAGGACATCAACCCGGCCCAGTACCGGCTCATCGAGGCACTGATGGGCGATCGGCACGACCTGCTGGCGGTGGGTGACCCCAACCAGGCCATCTACGGATGGAACGGGGCCGACTCCGGGCTCATCACCCGCCTGCCCACCCTGGTCGCCGGCATGGAGGTGATCCGGCTCGACGAGAACCACCGGTCGACCCCCCAGGTGGTGGCGGCCGCCTCCGCGGCG
>DASZIT010000019.1:0-6343 GCA_035948855.1 Acidimicrobiales bacterium
GGCCGGAACGACACGGTGATGGACAACACCTTCGCCAACAATGGCGCCTGGGGCGTGTTGTTCGTGCCCTTCCCGGATAGCGACCAGCCGATCCTGGGCCAGACCTGCAGCGGAACCGGTGGCACCCAGGAGGCCGGACTCGGCTGCGTCTACGACCCGGAGGGGAATGCCCTGCTGCACAACACGTTCTCCCACAACGGCTATTTCGGGAATCCGAGCAACTCGGATTTCGGCCAGATCGTGCTCACCGCCGGCAAGCCCCAGAACTGCTTCTCGGGCAATACCGCACCAGCCGGGAGCGCCCCGGCCAACCTCGAGCAGGTCCAGCCCAGCTGCAACGGGACCTTGATGGCGGCGGCAAATACTGGAGGGCCACTCCTCGGCCAGGTGCTCTGTGATACCGGCATCGGCAGCTGCCCGGCGGGGGCCAAGTACCCGGCAGCCGGGGCGGTGACCATGCACCCGCTCCCGGCCAACCTGCCGACCATGCCCAACCCCTGTGTCAATGTGCCGGCCAATCCATGGTGCGCATCGGGGAAGCCGGTCTGACCGGTTGGGCATGTACCGATCGATTGATCACGCGAGGTTTCCACCTCCTGGACCCGACCGTGGCTTAATATCATCACCGTGACGGAATCATCCGATACCCATCGGTGCGGCTGGTGTGGCCGGCCGTTGCCCAAATCGCCCGGCGCCGGTCGCCCCCGGCGTTTCTGCAGCCCGTCGCACCGTCAGCGGGCCTACGAGGCTCGTCGCCGAGCGGACGCGCTCCACGTGCCGGCGGGACAGGTGATCGTCGCCGAGAAGGAACTGCACCGGCTGCACGACCGTCTGTATCGCCTGGAGGCCGCCGTCGAAGATGTCGACGCCGATCTGGGTGGGTCTAAGGGGCCCAAGGCGTACCAGGCCGCCTTCGAACATCTCTATGAGGCGGCCCGGGACCTCACCGGGGTGGTGGTGGAGCCGGTGAGGGAGTAGGCAATCCGGGCCGTCGGAGCCTTGGTCAGGCCTCCCTCCGAACCGCCGATAATGTATATTATGTCAACACGAAAGAACGTTCGTTGGGTCCTGCGGGCAGGCCGGAGGCCCGGGTTGCCGGTCTGGCTGTACGGGCACAGGGTCCGGGCACCGGCCCTACAACGACAACAGGGAACCCCCTCGAACAAGGTCCCCCGATGCCGGCTCCACGATCCCACGTGGTGGCCGTCTGTATATCGACAGCAGTAAGTTCGAGGATGAGCGAGCGGGGGCTTGTCCTCTGTGCCCTATCCGGCTTACGCAGGTCAGAGGCCAAAAGCGCACAACCGAAATTCTGTTAGCCCAGGTAGACGAGGCGGGGCCCCTGGTTTCCGTGGCGACCTCTAGCGAGTCGGCAGCTCGCCGACCGCGGCGATCAGTTGGTTCTCGATGCTGAAGTGCCCGAGGTCTTCGTAGACGACGAGTCGGGCATTGGGAACGACCTCAGCGGTGTGGTGGGCATTTATCACGTCGCAGATCTTGTCCATTTCTCCGTGGAGAACGGTGACCGGACAGGTGATGGCCGTGACGTCGAAGGCAACCCAGCCTCCACCGTCAGCCCGCCGGTCGTCGGTGTAGCCCACCAGGCCTTGGGCGAACATCTCACGAAATATGGCTTCGGTTTCCTGCTGCCAAACGGGGTCGTTGAACAAGGCCACATCGGAGGGTGCGAGCACCTCGTTCATTCCACCACCCCGCATCTTGCTCCCTCCTTCGCCATGGGCGTCGATGGCGGCGGCCAGGGCCGACGGTCGGTCGGGGGCGTCCCACACGGCATGAGAGTGCGGCCGGCTCATGGTGGATCGGGCCGCTTCATGGCGCATGTCGGTCATGGCACAGCAAGCGACAACTCCCAGCACACGGTCAGGCACCAGAGCGGCGAGCGCCAGGGCGTAGGCACCGCCCGTCGATTCACCGACCGTCAGGAACTGGTCGACGCCCAACCCGTCGACGACCGCGAGTGCATCGGGTATCCAATCGGCGATGGTGCGACCAGGTAGGGGTGTCGACACGCCATATCCGGGCCGGTCGATGCCGATGAGCAAGAGGTCGGCGGCAGCGGCTTCCGCCTCCCGGTGGACAGGGTCCTTCCGGCTCCCGGGGCCGCCATGGCACCAGATGACCGGGGTGCCTTGCGGACGTCCATAGGTGGCGAACCCGACCGTCCTACCGTCTGCGAGTTTGAGCGCCGAGTCCACTGATCAATTCCTACTGCCGAGGGCGCAATTGCTGCCGGCGTCGGTGGTCGAATCAGCCCAGGCCGATGCCGACGATCGGCTGGTTGAGGTGGAGGCCCCCGGTGGAGCCTTGGAAGCCGGCTGCCGGCCCGATGGCGAACACCCCGCCGTCCCTGGCGACCAGCCAGTAGCCGCCACCACCGGGCACGGCGATCATCCCCACGATGGGCTGGTTGAGGTGGAGGCCCCCGGTCGAGCCATAGAACGGCGCGTTGAAGCTGAATACCCCACCGTCGGCGGCGACCAGCCAATAGCCGCCGGTGGCTGGGTCAACGGCCATTCCCACGATCGGCTGGTTGAGGTGGATGGCCCCGGTGGAACCTTGGAAGCTGGCTCCCGGCCCGTAGTTGAAGATCCCGCCGTCGGAGGCGACCAGCCAGTAGCCGTCGCCGGTGGCCGCCATCGCCATTCCCACGATCGGCTGGTTGAGGTGGAGGCTGCCGGCCGAGCCGTAGAACTTCGTGTTGAAGGTGAAGACCCCACCGTCGGAAGCTGCCAGGTCGTAGCCGTCGCCACCGGGCGCGGCGGCGATCCCGACGATCGGCTTGGACAGCGGCAGCGCCGACACGTCACCAAATGACGGGGCGTTCGGGCCCTCGCCGAGTACCTTCCCGTTGGCGCTGGCCAGGTAGTACCCCCGCCCTCCCGGCGCGGTGGCGATGCCGACGACTGGGGACGACGGCGAGGTGCCGGCTCCCGATCCGAAGAAGCCGGCCGCCCCGAGGGCGAACACCCCGCCATCGGCTGCGCCCATGGTGTAGCCGGTCAAGGTGCCGCTCGGCACCGAGATGGGTGTCAGCGGACCCGCAGGTATCGCCGGTGTCGGCGGGGGTCCCGGCGAGGCCGGTTCGGGAGCGGGATTGGGTGCCAGGGTGGCGAAGCTGCACTGGCCGACGGCAAAGCCGGTCACCTTGTTTGGCAACCCGGCCGAGTCACCGTATTGGTTGGCCGGAGAGTTACCCTGACAGATCACGTTGCCGGCCACTCCGTTGGTCAAGACCTCGTTGGCGTCGGGGTCCGCCATCACGTTGTTGCTCATCGTGAGGCTGCCACCCACTTGGACCCGCAGGATCCCCATCCAACAGGAACCCAGTCCGGTGACCGAGATGTTCCCACCGATGGTGTCGTCCTCATAGTCGCTGTACACCGGGGACATGAACTGGGCGAATGCGCCACTCGGTGTGCAGTTGACCCCGCCGCCCCCGCCGCTCTGTATGACGTCACCGCTGATCGTGGTGTTGTGCACGAGGATCCCCAGGGCCGCGGAGGCGCTGATACCCCCCACCGTCTCCGCGGCCGCCAGGGTGGGGTTGGCCTGGTTGGGATCATCGATGCAGGCGAAGTGGGCGGCTTCACAGCCGAGCAGCACGGTAGAGCCAGGTCCAGCAATGATGTTGCCGGCCACCGTCAAGCTGGAAGGTCCCGGACCCGTCGAGTTGTTGGCGTAGGCGGCCAACAGGGTCGCACCCGGAGAGACCGTCACGTTTCCGGTGACGACGACGGCTCCGGCATTGATCGCGCAGGCCCCTGACACCACGACCAGGCCGAAGTAGGTACCGGCGGGGACCGACCCCGGGTTGGCGCCATTGCTGCTGCAGAGGATCCCCGGTGAATTCGCAGCGGTGGCTGGGTTGCCGCCGATGGCGAGCGGCACCGCCAGCCCGGCGGTGGCCATCAAGGAGGCCAGAAGGAGACGGCCCCGCCGCCTCGATCCGGTCGAACGCGGTCGACACAGACCTTCCGTCACGGCAATCCCCCAGTGCTCCTGACCCTCACAGGTCGATCGTCGCCACTCCCGGTGGTGCCCCGTTGCTTCCGGCGAAGAGATTAGCAACCCAAGCAAACCAGTGCCGGGTTGATCGGCGGGGTTCCCAGCAGGCACGCCGGCACCGGCTTCGGCCGTCGATCTGACGAGGGAAGGGGCCGGAGGCATACACTGAACAAAGGTGCGCCGACACGAGTGTGGCCTGCCGCCGGATATGTCGAGGAGGGAACAATGCCAGAAGTCATCGAGCGTCCGAAGTCAATGGTGTTCGACTCGGTTGAGGATGAACGCCTCCACCGCAAGCAGCGGTTGGCCGCTGGATTTCGCCTGTTCTCCAAATTCGGCTTTGACGAGGGGGTGGCCGGCCACATCACCGCCCGGGATCCCGAACGCCTCGATCATTTTTGGGTGAATCCGTTCGGCGTCCACTTCGGCCACATCCGGGTGTCCGATCTCCTCCTGGTGAACCACGAGGGCGCAGTTGTCGAGGGCGACCGGCCGGTCAATACCGCGGCGTTCGCCATCCACTCCCAGGTCCATGCCGCCCGCCCCGACGTGGTGGCCGCCGGCCATGCCCATTCGATCTACGGGAAGTCCTGGGCCACCCTGGGCAAGCCCCTCGATCCCATCACCCAGGATGTCTGCGCTTTCTACGATGACCATTCGGTCTTCAATGACTACACCGGGGTGGTCCTCGACATCGAGGAAGGCAAGCGGATCGCCCATGCCCTCGGCGAGAACAAGGCCACCATCCTCCGGAACCACGGCCTGCTCACCGTCGGCCAATCGGTCGACGAGGCGGTGTGGTGGTTCATCACCATGGAGCGCTCATGCCAGGCCCAGTTGTTGGCCTCGGCCGCCGGGCAGCCGGTCCTGATCGATCCGGCGATGGCGAAGACGACTCATGACCAGGTCGGATCGCACCTGGCTGGGTGGTTCAGCTTCCAGCCCCTTTTCCAGCGAATCGTGCGGGAGCAGCCCGACCTGCTCGATTGACCCGAAGCCGGGAGCCGGGGCCTACCCCGATCTGACTTCTGATTGGCGCCTGTCTAGTCTCACCGAGTGCCGGTCCCACGTCGCTTCCGATTCCTGCCCCGATTGATCCTGGCATTGGCGGTAATTGCCTTTGCGGCCATCTCACTGGCCGGGTGCTCGTCGAACACCGTGCCCGGCGTCCCATCGGCGTCGCAGGGCATCGTCCAGAACCGCGCCGTCCCATCCATTCCGCTGGTGAATCAGCACAATCAGCCGATGACGTTGGCCAGCTTTCGGGGAAAGACGGTGGTGCTGGCCCCGATGTTGAGCCTGTGCCAGGAAGTATGTCCGTTGACCACCGAGAATCTCTCCCTCATGCAGCAGGCGGTCGACAAGGCCGGCCTGGCCAAACAGGTGGCGATCGTGGAGTACTCGATCGACCCGCAACGGGACACCCCGGCCCGCTTGGCCGCCTACGCCAAGCTCACCGGGGCTACCTGGACCTTCCTCACCGGTGACCCAGCCAACGTGGCCGCGATGAACTCCTTCTTCTACGTGTTGGCTCAGCAGGTAGCCGAAGGCTCACCTCCCCAGCTGGATTGGTGGACCCATCAACCGCTCACCTACGACGTCAACCACACCGATGGTTTCTTCATCATCGACCCGAGCGGTCACGAACGGTTTGCCACCGCGGCCACCCCCGATGTCACCTCCCACCGCCTGCCGGCCGCGCTCAACGCCATGCTCGACACCCAGGGTATGCAGAACCTGAATGCGCCGAACGGGCAGACCTGGACGGTCCCGGAGGCCCTGGCCGACCTCGGATGGGTCGTGCATCACGCCATCCCCGCCGCCACCTGATTGTCAGGGGTGGTCGGGGGTGATGATCACCACCGGGATCTCCCGGGTGGTGTGCCGCTGGTGGACGTCGTACCGACCGGTGGCGCCCGGGTGGAACAGCGGAGCCATGCCCCGGCAGGCCCGGTTCACCAACGGCCAGAGACGGGCCTGCTCCTCGGAGCTGGCGACCCGGGCGGTGGCACCGACCACTCGACGTCCGAGCCGCACCGTCACCCGAGGCTGAGCTTGCAGGTTGAGGAACCAGGCCGGGTGATGGTCGCTCCCCCCGTTGGACGCCACCACGATCACGTCGTCGCCATCGCGTAAGTAGGTGAGCCCGTGGGTTCGGGCCAGGCCGGATTTCCGGCCGGTGGTGGTGAGGAGCAGGGCCGGGACCCGGTTGGAGTGCTTGCCGATCCGCCCATCGGTCCGCTCGTAGATGTAGGCGTGGAACTTCAGGTACGGCCCGACGAACCGGGTCGTGAAGGTGCCGCCCTCCATGACGACA
>DASZIT010000020.1:0-33858 GCA_035948855.1 Acidimicrobiales bacterium
CTGCCCTTCTCGAATCCGTCCAGTGCATCGACCATGGAAAGAAGCTAATGGCCGCCGGTCTCCCCCGTCAGGAACGCCGCCCTCATTCCCCAGAAAGGTGCTGGTGACCGGCCTGGCTCACGCTCTCGGCGGCCGAGGGTCGGGCCAGGGCCAGGGTCGCCCGCACCGGGAGATGGTCGGAGCCGGTGCGTCCGGCGATCCGGGTGTCGATCACCGCCACCGACGGGGTCACCAGCAGGTGGTCGAGCTGGCTGTGAGGACGGAAGGCCGGCCAGGTGCGCCCCCGGATCACCCGCCGCCACCCCCGGAAGAAGGCCGACAGCGGGGGGCCCCACATGTTCATGTCGCCGGTGAGGACGGCCGCCCCTCGGCTGGTGTCGGCCAACGCCGCCCGGAGCCGTTTGAACTGCACCGGCGAACGCTGCAACAGGTGGGACATGTGGGTGCCGACCACCGTCATCGACCCGTCGCCCACCGGAACCGTGCTGGCGATGGCCAACCGGATGGAGGCGTCGGTCTTCAGCTGGCCCAACGGGATCACCTGGCGGTGGGTGACCGGCACCCGGGTGAGCACCGCCAGCCCGAAGGTCCCGAGGCCGTAGTCCGGATGGAGGCGGTCGACCCGGCGCTGTAGCCGCCGGCGGGGGTGATCGAGCCGGAAGACCATGCTGGCGCTGCGGGGCCGGGGTCCCCACCGGTGGTTGGCCGAGGGATGGGGAGGGAAGATCCGGCCGGTGGCCAGTTGCTCCTCATAGACCTGGTAGCCGAGTTGCTGGCCGACCACCGCCGCGGTGCTCAGGCCGCCACCGGCCGGTGTCCACGATTCCTGCATCACCAGCACGTCGGCGTCGAGGGCGGCGCACTCGGCGGCCACATCGAAGGGACGACCCCAACCGTCGACGCCGCAGTGGACGTTGAAGGTGGCCACGGTGAGTTGAGCCGGGTCGGTCACCAGAGGTTCAGTGCCGGCCGAGGGTGGAGGCGGCCGCCTGGAGCTCCCCCCGGTACTGGGGGGCGGCGATGCCGGCCAGCGCATAGGCCCGCTCCCGGACGGTCAGGCCGTAGAGGTCGGCCGCCCCGTGCTCGGTGACCACCACCCCGGTGTGGTGGCGCGGGGTCGAGACCACCGAGCCTTCGGGGAGGGCGGCCACGATACGCGACCGGGGCTCGCCATTGACGGTGGCGGTGGAGCGCAGGCAGATCAACGAATGGTCGTCGGACCGGAGGGCGGCGGCCGACACGAAGTCCTCGTGGCCACCGACCCCGGAGATCTGGCGACCGTCGATGCTGTCGGCCACCACCTGGCCGTAGAGGTCGAGGCTGAGCGCGCCGTTGATGGAGATCAGCTTCTGGTTGTGGGCGATCAGGTTGGGGTCGTTGACCACCTCGACGGGGAGGAAGGCGACATCGGGATTGTCGTCGAGCCATTTGTAGAGGTCGGCGGAACCGAGGGCAAAGGTGGTGACCGACACCCCGTCGAAGATCCCCTTGTTGGTGTTGGTCACCTTGCCGGCCAGATGGAGACCCATCATCCCGTCGGTGAACATCTCGCTGTGGATCCCGTACCCGCCGCCGGTCCCGGCGGCCAGCTGGTGGGCCACGATGTTGGGGATGGCGCCGATCCCGATCTGGAGGGTGGCCCCGTCGGGGATGAAGCTCATGGCCACGTCGGCGATGGCGTGGTCGGTCTCGTCCGGGGCGGCGTCGGCCAGGGCATAGGGCTGCGTATCTGCCTCGACCAGGACATCGATCAGATCCATCGGCAAGGTGTTGGTGTACTCCGGGGGCAGCGACCGGGTCCGGGGAAAGTTGGGGCTCACCTCGACCATCAACAGCCGATCGGGGTCCTTGCCGGCCAGCACCAGCTCGTCGTAGGTGCCCCCGAGGTGGAGGGAGAGGTTGACGTTGCCGTCGGCATCCGGCGGGGCGCCGGCGGCGGTCATTATCCGGGGCGCGAAACGGCGGAGGATGGGGGCGAACTGCCGGAATCCCCCCGGCACCAGCTCGACGTTGTAGCCCTGGCCCAACAGGACCCGTTCCGACGGCCCGAAGAACCCGCACCGGTAGGACACCTTCGGGTGGGTGAACACCGTGTAGTACCCGAGCAACAGGGAGCCGCCGACTATCAGCCCCTCCCAGTCGTTCCTCGTCCCGAGGGCGGTGAGCAGGGCGTCGGGGTTGGCCGGGCCCAGGCCGAAGGCGAGGGTGTCGCGCGTCTTCACCAGGGCAGCGGCTTCGGCGGGGGTGCAGATTCGAGGTGGCATCGTCCCTCAGTGTGCCACCGGGCCGGAGCGCCGCGCCGACCACCGACCGCGGGCCACGTCGACGAGTTCGATGTCATCTGATGGCGCGGCGATGGCGACCCGAAGATTCGACCCGGGACGTGCCCAGGAAATCTCCGAACACTCCGCTAAAGTCCGGCTCGGCATCGGACGATACGTTCGATCACGAGCGGGACCCAACGGGAATTCGAGGGCAGGGCATGATCGAGGTACGTAGAGTGACGGCGCGCGTTGGTGCCGTCACGGTCTTGGCCGTTACCCTCCTACTGGGAGCCGTCGGCATCGTGGTGGCGGGGGTCGCATCACCGGCTGGCGCCGCCGCGGTTGGCACCCAGGTGCTCACCTTCTCCTACTCCGGAGCGCCGAGTAGCTTCACCGTCCCGACCGGGGTGACCAGCGTGACCTTCGACGTCTCCGGTGCCCAGGGCGGGACCCCGACCAACACGCGGACAGGAACTACATCGGGGAATGGTGGCGAAGCCGTCGTGACTTCCACGGTGACGCCGGGTGCCCAGTACCAGATCTATGTGGGCGGCCAGAACGGCTACAACGGCGGGGGGTCGGGAAACAACGAACGTCCCTACGGGAACGGCAATAGCGCCAACGGGGGTGGGGCCAGTGACGTCCGACTCGGTGGCACCGGGTTGGCCAACCGGGTGGTGGTCGGCGGCGGCGGCGGCGGAGCCGGCGACTTCGGGGACGCCGGTGGGGCCGGGGCCGGTCCCAACGGCGGAAACGGTGTCGGTGAGAACAACGGGGGCATGATCTGGAACGGCGGAGGGGGCGGGACGCAGAGCGCCGGCGGTGCCGGCGGTAGCTGCACCAATTGCAATTACGGGGGTTCGGGCGGAGCGGTCGGCCAAGGGGGCACCGGCGGTGTCGGGTACTACTTGGCCGGCGGCGGCGGAGGTGGTGGCTACTTCGGCGGCGGCGGCGCTTCGGGGTGTGACTCGTCGGGGGCGTGCACCGGGCCCGGCGGCGGGGGCGGCTCGAGCTTCGGTCCCTCCGGCACCACCTACAACAACGGTGCGCAGTCCGGCAACGGGTCGGTCGTCATCACCTTCACCGGTTCGCTTCTCCCGGGAGTGACGCTGGCTTCGTCCGAGAACCTGGGTCTCCCCGGCGACAACGTCACCTTGACCGCCACCGTGACCCCCATGCCGGGCTCCCCGACGGCCCTCGGGTCGGGCACCGTCGCCTTCACCGACAATGGGACGGCCATCGCCGGATGCACCGGAGTCGCGCCGGCCTCGGGCACTGCCGTCTGTCACTACGTTCCGGGGCTGGCTCAAGTCGGGGCCAACACCATCGTGGCCACCTACAGCGGTGACGCCAACTACCTGGCCAACTCGGCGTCGGCCAGCCTGCAGCTCTACCAGAACCGGGGCCAGTTCAACTACACCGGAGGGGCCCAGACCTTCACGGTTCCCGCCAGCGACACCACGGCAGTCTTCCAGCTGCACGGCGCCCAGGGCGGCAGCATCACCTGCATCACCGGGTCCAATCCCGGTGCCGGCGGCGGCTCGGCGGTCGACACCCTGACCGTGACCCCCGGTACGACCTACCAGGTCAACGTGGGTGGGAGCGGCAACGGGGCCGGCGGGTGGAATGGTGGGGGCGCCGCGGGTCCCGGGGCCTGTAGCGGCAACGGCGGGGGAGCCAGTGACGTCCGTACCGGGGGCACCGCGCTGTCCAACCGGGTGCTGGTGGCTGGCGGGGGCGGGGCCGGCGCCGGTGGCGGGGGCGGAGCGGGCGGCTACCCGTCCGGGGGCGACGGAGGGTCGTCACCGTACAGTGGAAATGGTGGCGGCGGTGGCTCGCAGTCGGCGGGCGGCGGCGGCGGAGGTGGTGGCGGCGGCGCGACCGGTGGGGGGTCGGGTGCGGCCGGAACCGGCGGTGCGGCTGGGACGACCAGCGTCAGCGGTAACGGAGCCGGCGGCGGCGGCGGCGGTTACTACGGCGGGGGCGGTGGGGGCGGCGGCTCCGGGGCCAACGGCGGGGGCGGCGGTGGAGGGTCGAGTTTCGGTCCGGCCGGCACCACCTTCACCAACGGGGACAACTCGGGGAACGGCAGCGTCTCCATCTTCTACAACGGCGGATCCAACACCACGAGCTCGGTGCTCACCAGTGACAACCCCAGCCCCGCGCTCGGCCAGGACGTCACCCTGATCGACACCGTCTCGGTGCCGGCGGGGTCCCTGCCGATCGCCTACACCACCGGGACGGTGGCCTTCACCGACGGCGGGGGCCCGATCGCCGGGTGCTCCTCGGTGGCGGTCAACTCCAGCGGCGTGGCCACCTGCTCCTACACCCTGACCACGGCCGGTACCCATTCGATTGCCGCCGCCTTCAGTGGCGACACTCTCTTCTCGTCGACCAACGCCACCCTCTCGGTCTTCGTGGCCTCCTACCAGTTCACCTTCAACGAGACCGGCTCTCCCCAGACCTATGTCGTCCCCGGCGGCGTCACCGCCCTCACCTTCGCCGCCTACGGCGGCCAGGGGAGCAACAGCTGCTCGAGTGGCGGTCTGGGTGGTTCGGCGGTATCCAACGTCACGGTTACCCCCGGACAGGTCTTCACCTTCTACATCGGTGGAGCCGGCAGCGGCGGCAGCGGCGGCTACAACGGCGGCGGCAATGGCGGCGCCTCGGCCGGGTACCCGATCGGCACCTGCTACACCCCCGGTGGTGGCGGTGGAGGGACCGACATCCGGAGTGGGGGCACCGCCCTCTCCAACCGGATCCTGGTGGCCGGCGGTGGCGGCGGCGGGAGCAACGGCGGCGGCGGATCGGGCGGGGGCACCAACGGTGGGAACTCGTCGGGCGGCGGCGGGACCCAGACGACCGGCGGCGGGGCCGGCAGTGGCTTCTGGGCCAACGGTGGCGGCGGATCTTCGGGCCAGGGTGGCGGGGGTGGCGGCAGCTCGGCCCCCGGCGCCGGGGGTGGCGGTGGCGGTGGCGGCTACTTCGGCGGCGGTGGCGGTGGTTCTGACAGCTCCGGTGGTGGCGGCGGGGGCGGCTCCGGCTTCGGACCCGCCGGTTCGGTCCTCACCAACGGCGCCCAGACCGGGGCGGGGAAGATCGTGGTCAGCCTGGCCCCCCAGTACGTGCTCACCGCCACGGTGACGGCCACCCAGACCTACGGCGGCACCCCGACCTACTCGGTGGCCTACAGCGGCTTCGTTGGCGGCGACGGGCCTGGTGATATCGGGGGTTCGGCCACCTGCTCGTCGGTCAACATCAGCATCCCGGTCGGGACTCCGACCCTGTCCGGCTGCTCGGGCCTGACCTCGACCAAGTACTACATCGTCTACACCGGCGGGGCGCTCACCGTCTCCCCGGCCGCGCTCACGGCCACGGTGACCGGCACCCAGCCGGTCGGCGGCACCCCGACCTTCACCCCTGCCTACTCGGGCTTCGTGCTCGGACAGGGCCCGTCGGTGGTGACCGGCACTCTGGCCTGCACCACCAGCGCCACCGCTTCCAGCCCGGTCGGCACCGGCTACACCATCTCGAACTGTTCGGGGTTGAGCTCGGCCAACTACGCCATCATCTATAGCTACGGCACCCTGACCGTCCAGCAGTCGCCGTCCATCACCAGCGCGGCGGCCACCACCTTCACGGTGGGAACGTCCGGGACTTTCACGGTGACCACCGGGAGCCGGTTCCCGACCGCGGAGACCATCTCCGAGTCCGGCTCCCTCCCGTCCGGGGTGACCCTCCACGACAACGGCGACGGCACCGCCACCCTGGCCGGCACCCCGGCCACCGGCACCGGCAAGGCCTACCCGTTCACCATCACCGCCGCCAACGGCGTGAACCCCAACGCCACCCAGTCCTTCACGCTGACCGTCAACGAGGCCCCGAGAATCACGAGTGCGTCGGCCACCACCTTCGCGGTGGGAACGGCCGGCACCTTCACGGTGACCACCGCCCACGACTTCCCGGCGGCCACCACCCTCAGCGAGACTGGGGCGCTCCCCTCGGGGGTCACCTTCGTCGACAACGGCAACGGCACCGCCAAACTCAGCGGCACCCCCGCGGTCGGCACCGGGGGCAGCTACCCCTTGGTGATCACCGCCGCCAACGGGGTGTCGCCGGCGGCCACCCTGTCCTTCACCCTGACGGTGAACGAGCCGGTGACCATCACCAGCCCGGCCGCCGCCACCCTGGTGGCGGGCAAGGCAGGGACCTTCACGGTGACCACCTCCCACGGCAGCCCGACCCCGACCCTGACCGAGACCGGCGCCCTCCCCAGCGGGGTGACCTTCCTCGACCAGGGGGACGGCACCGCCCTCCTGTCCGGCACCCCGTCGGCCGGCACCGGGGGCACCTACAGCTTGACGGTGAAGGCCACCAACGGCATCGGCACCGCCCCGACCCAGACCCTGGTTCTGACCGTCAACGAAGCGGTGGTCATCACCAGCGCCAACTCCGCCGGATTCACGGTCGGCACCCCGGGGACCTTTGCGGTGACCACCGCCCACCACTTCCCGGCGGCGACGACGCTGTCCGAGACCGGCGCCCTCCCCAGCGGGGTGACCCTCACCGACAACGGTGACGGCACCGCCAGCCTGGCCGGCACCCCCGCCGTCGGGACCACCGGTATCTACCCGTTGACCATCTTCGGCTCCAACGGCATCAGCCCGGCGGCCATCCAGGCCTTCACCCTGACGGTGAGCCAACCTCCGGTGATCACCAGCGCCACCACCACCACCTTCACCGTCGGCTCGGCGGGGACCTTCGCGGTGACGTCCACCGCCGGGTTCCCGGTGGCCTCGGCCTTCTCGGAGACCGGCGCCCTCCCGAGTGGGGTGACCCTCACCGACAACGGCAACGGCACCGCCACCCTGGCCGGCACCCCGGCCACCGGGACCGGAGGCACCTATCCGATCACCATCACCGATTCCAACGGCGTCCTCCCTGACGCCACCCAGTCGTTCACCCTCACCGTCGATGAGGCGCCGACGGTCACCTCGGCGGCGACCACCCTCTTCGGGGTCGGGACGGCGGGCACCTTCACCGCCACCACCGGTCATGCCTTCCCGGCGGCGACGACCCTCACCGAATCCGGAGCGCTCCCGAGTGGGGTGACCTTCACTGACAACAGCAACGGCACCGCCACCCTGGCCGGCACCCCGGCGGCCGGGACCGGGGGCACCTACCCGATCGCCATCGCCGCGGACAACGGGGTCAGTCCCGCCGCCTCCCAGTCCTTCTCCCTGAAGATCAGCGAGGCTCCGGTCATCACCAGCGCCAGCACCGCCACCCTGAGCGTCGGTCAGGCCGGGTCGTTCTCGGTGACGACCGCCGCCACCTATCCGACCCCGACCCTGAACGTGGCCGGCGCCCTCCCGAGCGGGGTGACCTTCACCGACAACGGCACCGGCAACGCCACCCTGTCCGGCACCCCGGCGGCCGGCTCCGGCGGGACCTACCCGCTCACCATCACCGCCGGCAACGGGGTCAGCCCCGCCGCCTCCCAGTCCTTCACCCTGGTGGTGACCGAGGCCTCGACCTTTACCAGTGCGTCGGCCACTACCTTCACCGTCGGCTCGGCGGGGACGTTCTCGGTGACCACTGGGCACGGCTTCCCCAGCGCCCCCACGCTCGGCGAGACCGGTGCGCTCCCCACTGGGGTCACCTTCACCGACAACGGCAACGGGACCGCCACCCTGGCCGGCACCCCGGCGGCCGGCTCCGGCGGCACCTACCCGCTCACCTTCACCGCCCACAACGGGTCCGGCCCTGACGCCACCCAGTCCTTTGCCCTCACGGTGCGCGAGGCCCCGTCCATCACCAGCGGGGCGGCCGCCACCTTCATCATCCGGTCGCCGGGAACGTTCACGGTGACCACCGGACATGCCCAGCCGACCTCGACCCTGACCGAGACCGGCGCCCTCCCCAATGGGGTCACCTTCACCGACAACGGCAACGGGACCGCCACCCTGGCCGGCACCCCGGCGTCGGCCACCAACGGGACCTACGCTCTCAGCATTCGGGCCAGCAACGGGGTCGGCCCCGACGCCACCCAGGCCTTCACCTTCACCGTTTCCCAGCCGGCCTCGGTGCCGGTGTGGACGGTGGCCTCCGACGGCGGCGTCTTCGCCTTCGGAAATGCCGGCTTCTTCGGCTCGATGGGCGGCCAGCCCCTCAACCGGCCAATCGTCGGCATGGCGGCCACGCCCGATAGCCAGGGCTACTGGCTGGTGGCCTCCGACGGTGGCCTCTTCGCCTTCGGGGACGCCGCCTTCTACGGCTCGATGGGCGGCCAGCCCCTCAACAAGCCCATCGTCGGCATGGCGGCCACGCCCGATGGCCACGGCTACTGGCTGGTGGCCTCCGACGGTGGCCTCTTCGCCTTCGGGGACGCCGCCTTCTCCGGCTCGATGGGCGGCCAGCCCCTCAACCAGCCCATCGTCGGCATGGCGGCCACGCCCGATGGCCACGGCTACTGGCTGGTGGCCTCCGACGGCGGCCTCTTCGCCTTCGGGGATGCCGCCTTCTACGGCTCGACCGGTGGCCAGCCCCTCAATCAGCCGATCGTGGGCATGGCGGCCACGCCTGACGGCCGCGGCTACTGGCTGGTGGCCTCAGACGGTGGCCTCTTCGCCTTCGGAAATGCCGGGTTCTCCGGTTCGGGGGCCGGCTCCCCGTCGGCACCCTTCGTGGGCATCTCGGTGGACAAGGCGTCGGGGGGCTACTGGCTCATCGGGCAGCAGGGTGCGATCACCCCGTTCAATGCCCCGGTGGTCGGATCGCTGGCCACACCGCCGGCCAGTCCCATCGTCGGGTCGGCCGGCCAATAACGGGTCAGGCGGTCACCAGGTCGGCGTACTCGGGGTGCTGGCGTACGTAGTGGGCCACGAACGAGCAGCTGGGGACCACCGTCAATCCGACCGAGCGGGCGTGGTCGAGCGCGGCGGCCACCAACTCGCCCCCGAGGCCCTGCCCCTCCCACTCTGGTTCGACCTCGGTGTGGTGGATCTCAATCTTCCCCGGGCTCGGGCGGTAGGAGGCAATCCCGATCAGCCGGGCGTCGAGCCACAGCTCGTAGCGATGGTCGTCCGCGTTGAGGACGGTCTCGACCCAGCCGTCGTCGGTATCTCGACCCGCGGTATCGGGGGTGGCTTCGTCCGGCATGGCTTGCCCTCCGTGGCTCGTCGCTGAGATTTCGGCTGACGGCCGGCACCGTCAGTACGACCCTACCCAGCCGAGGTGCCGGGTACGCCGGCCTTCCCGTAACGTCGGGCAGCACAAGGGTGCACCAGGAGGTGGCGACGTGACGACCGAACCGGCACACGACTACGACGAGTTCTCGATGTTCGCTGACAACGCGTCCGAGGTCGGGCTCCCCTGGAAGGGGAATCCGGTGGTACGACGCGAAACTGTCGAGGTCGCCCCCGGACGCAACCTCAGCGCCCTGGTCTGGGGCACCGAGCCAGCTGGGTTGGTGCTGATCCACGGCGGCGGGCAGAACGCCCACACCTGGGACACCGTGGCCCTGGCCCTCGACCGCCCGCTGGTGGCCATCGACCTCCCCGGCCACGGTCACTCCGACTGGCCCGGTGATGCCCGGGCCCTCGAGCCCGCCCTCCTGGCCGACGACGTGGCCGTGGCCATCCGCCAGCTGGCCCCGGAGGCCCGGATGGTGGTGGGGATGTCGCTCGGCGGGATCACCGCCATGGCTCTGGGCGCCCGGCATCCCGAGCTGGTGCCGAGGCTGGTGCTGGTCGACGTGACCCCGGGGGTCGACAAAGAGAAGAGCTCGGACATCCGGGCGTTCCTGGCCGGGCCGGAGTCGTTCACCAGCTTCGACGAGATCCTCCAGCGGACCATCCAATTCAACCCGACCCGGACCGAGTCGTCGCTCCGGCGGGGGGTGCTCCACAACGCGGTGCAACGGGACGACGGCACCTGGACGTGGCGCCATCAGCTCGGCCGGCCGGCCGGCTCCTCGGGTCTCCACATCGAATCGGTGGAGTTCGGTTCGCTGTGGGACGACCTCGGGAGCATCACCGCACCCACCTTGCTGGTGCGCGGTGCGCTGTCGCCGGTGGTCGACGACGCCGACGTGGCGGAGTTCCGCCGCCGGCGTCCCGACGCCGAGGTCCTGGTGGTAGAAAAAGCCGGGCACAGCATCCAGGGAGACCAACCCCTGGAGCTGGCCCGGATACTCGGCAGCTTCCTGAATGCAGGCTGAGCCTTAGGCGGCAGAGCCCACCAGCTCGCCGGGCGCGTCGCCGAGTACATCGGCGACGGTGTCCGGCCCGTCCAGCGCCGCGGTGAGCACGTCACCGATCTCGGCGGCCAGATGGAAGATCATCTGGTCCCGAACCACTTCGGGCACATCCTCGAGGTCCGGCCCGTTACGGGCAGGAAGCACCACCTCGGTGAGCCCGGCCCGGTGGGCGGCGAGCACCTTCTGGCGCACACCCCCGATGGGCAGGACCCGACCTTGGAGGGTGACCTCCCCGGTCATGGCGACCGTCGACCGCACCGGAACGCCCCGGAGCAGGCTGACCAGCGCGGTGGTCATGGTGACCCCGGCTGACGGCCCGTCCTTGGGGGTGGCCCCGGCGGGAACGTGGACGTGGAACCGCTTGCCTTCGAAGACGTGGCTGTCGATGCCCAACTCGGTGGCGTGGGAGCGGACGTAGGAGAGGGCGATTTCCGCCGACTCTTTCATCACGTCACCCAACTGACCGGTCAGCGTCAGGCCTTCCGGCCCGTCGTTCACCGATGCCTCGACGTAGAGCACGTCGCCACCGACTCCGGTGACGGCCAGCCCGGTGGCGACACCGGGCACCGCGGTCCGATCAGCGGCTTCGAAGAAGAAGCGCGCCCGACCCAACCAACCGGTGACATCCTCGGCATCGACGGTGACCGGTGCGGTCTTCTCGCCGGAGGCGATCTGGGTGGCCACCTTGCGCAGCAACCTTCCCAGCTCACGTTCGAGCGTTCTGACCCCGGCCTCACGGGTGTAGTCGCCCACCACCTTGCGCAGGGCGTCGTCGGTGATGACGACCTCGTCGGGACGCAGCGCCGAGCGCTCCAGTTGACGGGCAACCAGATGGTGTTTGGCGATGGCCACCTTCTCTTCCTCGGTGTAGCCGTCCAGCCGGATGATCTCCATCCGGTCCAGCAGCGGGCCGGGGATGGTGTCGATCATGTTGGCGGTGGCGATGAACAGGACCCTCGACAGGTCCAGCTCGACTTCGAGATAGTGGTCACGGAAGGTGTGGTTCTGGGCCGGGTCGAGCACTTCGAGCAAGGCCGAAGACGGGTCGCCGCGATAATCGGCGCCCAGCTTGTCGACCTCGTCGAGGACGATGACCGGGTTCATGGTCCCGGCTTCGCGCAGGGCACGCACCAACCGTCCCGGCTGGGCACCGACGTAGGTACGGCGGTGTCCCCGGATCTCAGCCTCGTCGCGCACGCCACCCAGGGCGACCCGGACGAAGGAGCGGCCCAGGGCGCGGGCCACCGACTCACCCAGCGAGGTCTTCCCCACTCCGGGCGGACCCACCAGGGCCAGGATGGCGCCACTGCCCCGTCCGGTCACTTCCTTCAGGCCGCGCTCGGCCTGCAGTTTGCGCACGGCCAGGTGCTCGAGGATGCGTTCTTTCACATCATCGAGACCGTCGTGGTCCTCGTTCAGGTTGCGGGCGGCCTCTTCGATGTCCAACCGGTCGTCGGACAGCTTGCCCCAGGGGAGCTCCAGCACGGTGTCGAGCCAGGTACGGATCCAACCGTTCTCCGGATTCTGCTCACTGGTGCGCTCGAGCTTGCCGATCTCCCGCTCGACCGCCTTGCGGACGGCCTCGGGCAGCTCGCGGTCCTCGATCGCCTTCCGGTAATCGTCGGGAGCTTCCTCGCCGTCGGGGTTGATCTCCCCCAACTCCTTGCGGATCGACTCCAGCTGGCGCCGTAGCAAGAACTCCCGCTGCGTCTTCTCCATGCCTTCCTCGACGTCGGTCTTCACCCGCTCGCGCAGGGTGATGTCGGCCAGCACCTCTCGGGCCCAGCCGAGGACCAGCCGCAGCCGGTCTTCCACGTCGATGGTCTCCAGCACCTGGACCTTCTGCTCGAGGGTCAGGTCGGGGGAGTACCCGGCCACGTCGGCGATCCGACCGGCACCGGTGACGTCTCCCAGACGCTCGGCGAACCGGCCCGCGCCGCGGCTGACCAGAATGTTCTCCATCACCGCCCGGTACTCCCGGGCCAGTTCATTGACCCCATCGGAGGGGGTGGGCTCTTCGATGACTTCGACCTGGACCCAAAGGGCCCGGCCGGTCCCCGGCACCGCGGTGCCCAAGGTGGCCCGCTCGATGCCGCGCACCGCCACTGCCTGCATCCCGCCCGGCAGCTCGCCGCTCTCCATGACTTCGGCGATGACGCCGACGCTGGAGTAGCGCCCGTCGATCAGGGGGACGATGACGAACTGGCCGCCGGCCAGCTCGGCCGCCTCAACCGCGGCCCGCGCCTCGTCGGACTCGAGCCCCATGGTGAAGACCATCCCGGGCAGCACGACCCCCGAGGTGAGGGGAAGCAAAGGCAAATTCTGATTGATTTCTGGAACGGTCTTTTCCACTGTTGCTCCAATCGCTACAGCTACCTCTCGTAACTGTTGCTATGTAAACAGACTGGAAATCTGAGTATTCCCGACTCAAGTTCATTTCCGGGCCCGCCCAGGCTCAGATGAGGGTGCCGAGGGCCAGTCCGGCGACCGCGGCGCCCAGCCCGGCCACCACGCTGACCAGGATGTTTGCCAAGGCGGTGGCCACCCCGTCACTGCCCAGCAGTCGGAAGGTGTCGTAGGAGAAGGTGGAGAAGGTGGTGTAGGCGCCGATCAGGCCGGTCCCGATCACCGTCACCCAGTCGGCCGACAAGCCGTGGTGGAGGGCGGATCCGGTGAGAAACCCCAGGACCAGGGAGCCGGTGACGTTGATGACCAGGGTGCCGTAGGGGAAGTCGGAGGCGACCTTCCCCTGGACGTAGCGGTCGACCAGGAACCGGAGGACGGCCCCGGCCGCCCCGGCGACCATCAGGCCGGCGATGATCACCCGCCCGACCCCGGGTCGGCGTCGGGATCGGCGCTCAGGAGGTGGTCGGGCTCCACCCGGCCGCCCCGGGCCACCAACACCCCCAGTCCCACCGCAGCCAGGCCGGCGGCCAGCGAGGCGAAAACATAGACGATGCCCACCGCCGGATGGCCGAGCTGGACCCGGCGGACGGCCTCGACGGTGAAGGTGGAGAAGGTGGTGAACCCGCCGCAGAACCCGATGACCGCGAAGGGGCGCAGGTAGCGGGTGGGTGACCACCGCTCGACGATCATGGTTAGGACCACACCCAGCAGGAAGGAGCCGGCGACGTTGACCGCGAAGGTGGCCCACGGGAACCCGTTCACCGATTCGACCACGGCTCGGCTCACCCCGTAGCGGGCCAGGGTGCCGAGGGCGCCACCGGCGGCGATGGCCACGATGCGAAGGCCCGGGGCGGACACCAACTCGGGGGTGGTCCTGGTCGGTGCGGGCACAGGTTCTCCTTCCGGGGTCACGACAAGTGGTTTCCGGTAGGAGCCATCAGCCGTCTCCGGCGGTTGCGGCGAGCCCCATCGCCGAGGGTCAGTGTAGAGCCGCGGGAGGCGCAGGTGGCAGGATGCGGAGGTGGAGACGCAGCTCATCGGGGTGGACACCTCGAGCCGGCAGGTGGCCGATCTGACCGGCGCGGTGGTCTCGTTCTGCGCCGGGAAGGGCGACGGGCTGGTTCACGTGTTCGCCCCCCACGCCACCGCCGGGGTGGCCCTCATGGAACTGGGCTCCGGCTCGGAGTCGGACCTGATCGAGGCCATCGGGCACCTGCTCCCTCGCGATGACCGGTACCGGCACCGGCACGGCTCCACCGGTCACGGCGCCGACCACCTGCTCCCGGTGTTCATCAGCCCGTCGATGGTGCTGCCGGTGTTCGACGGGACCGTCCAGCTCGGCACCTGGCAGTCGGTGGTGCTGGTGGACACCAACGACGACAACCCGCACCGGACGGTGCGCCTCAGCTTCGTGGCCGGTTGAGCCCAAGCTCATGACCGCCCGGCAACGCCCGGGCTGAGGACCCCTACGACCCGGCGGGTACGCCTTCGCTCGCGGTGGCCATCTCCTCGACCCGCCCACCGGGCACCTCGCTCGAGGGTGCCGGCTGGGGGGCGCGGGCGACGGCCGGGATGATGAAGGTGAGGGCCACCGCCCCGAGGGCGATGAGGGCGCCGACCTCGAAGCCGCGGGCGTAGCCGGCGGTCATCGCCGTCCGGGCCAGCTCGCGGGTGGCCGTGCGCCCGTGCTCGAGCGAGGCGATCCGGCTGGCCGCCAGGGTGGTGAGCACGGCCAGCCCGACCGAGGCACCGATCTGACGGCTGGTGTTCATGACTCCGGAGGCCAGGCCGGCCTCGGCCCGGGGGACTCCCGCGGTGGCGGCCACCGCGATGGGGGTGAAGGCCAGCCCCATCCCCAAGGTGCACATGACGCCGCCACCGAAGGCGCTGGTCCAGTAGGTGCCGGTGGCGCTGATGAATGACAGCCAGTACAGCCCGCCGGCCGCCAGCAGGCCACCGGCCACGATGAGGGGTCGGGGCCCGAACTTGGGCACCAGGCGGCCGGCCAGCGTGGCCCCGATGGCGATGGCCGCCGTCTGCGGTAGGAAGGTCAACCCGGTGACCAGCGGGCTGTAGCCGAGCACCTGTTGGAGGTAGAGGGTGAGGAAGAACCACATGGCGAACATGGCCGCCCCAACCAGGAACATCACCGCGTTGGCCCCGCTCACCGCCCGGGATCGGAACAGCCGGAGGGGCATGAGCGGATGGGAGGCCAACCGGCCCTCGATGAGCACGAAGGCGGCCAGCAGGACGGCGGCGATCATCAGGGTGATGATGGTCTGGGCTGACCCCCAGGGATGCCGGTCGGTGCTGACGATGCCGTAGACCAGGACGATCAGCCCGGTGGTGACCGTCAACGAGCCGGCGATGTCGAGCCGTTGGCGCTCGCCCTCCGCCCGCGATTCCCTCAGGTAGAAACGGGCCAGCATGAAGGCGGCGATGCCGATGGGGACGTTGACGAACAGGATCCAGCGCCACGAGAGCAGATCGGTCAGGATCCCACCGAACAGCGCTCCGGCGGCTCCCCCGCCCGCCGCCACCGCCGTCCAGACCCCCAACGCCTTGGCCCGAGCCCGGGCTTCGGTGAAGGTGAGGGTCAGGATGGTCAGGGTGGCCGGGGACAAGACCGCGCCTCCCACTCCCTGGAGGGCGCGGGCAATGATGAGGGTCGCCTGGTTCTGGGCAAATCCGCCCAGCAGGCTGGCCCCGGTGAAGAGGACCAAGCCGAGCAGGAAGATGCGCTTCCGCCCGAACAGATCGGCCAGCCGACCGCCGAAGAGCAACAAGCCGCCGAAGGTCAACGCGTAGGCGGTCACCACCCACTGCAGGTTGACTTCGGAGAAGCCCAGGGTCTTCTGGATGGAAGGCAGGGCCACGTTCACGATGGAGACATCCAGGATCACCATGAACTGGGCGAGGCACACCAGGGAGAGAATCAGCCAGTCCGGCGGGCCTTGGCCTTCGTCTCGGGATGAGGATGCGGAGGGGGCCACGGTGACGTTCTCGTCCATGTTGTCCATCCCTTCTTGTCAGAGCGGCATCTTGGCAATGTTCAGAGGACCGATGGTTCGACCTCTTCAATTACGACGTAGGCGCAACCCGGAATTCGACAGCCTCCGAAGATCGTAGGGGGGAGCCTTCGAGGTTCAGGCGGGCTGACCCGGCTCCGCGGCCGGACCGCCATCCTCGGCGGCCGGTTGACGCGGTTTTGTCAGGTTGAAGGTCCCAAGATCGGTGGAATGATCGGCGGACCTGGGGCGTTGGCAGTAGTAGACCTGTCGTAGACCCGGTTTTGTCGCGGTATCGGGCCGACCACCCAGTTACCTGAAGGACTTGCATGCCTCGGATTCACATCAACCAGAAGATCGCGGTGAGCGTGGTCTTCGTCTCCGCCATGTTCATGAGCATCATGGACATCACCATCGTCAATGTGGCCCTCCCCAGCATCGGCCGGCAGTTCCATGAGCGGACCGCCAGCCTCGATTCGGTGGCGATCGGCTTCCTGGTCAGCCTGGCCGTCTTCATCCCCGCCGCCGGATGGCTGGGGGACCGGTTCGGAATGAAGCGGGTGCTCCTCACCGCCATCACCATTTTCACCGCCGCCTCGGTACTCTGCGGGACGGCCAACTCCCTCTCCGAGCTGGTCCTCTACCGGGTCATCCAGGGGGTGGGCGGAGGCATGCTGACCCCGGTGGGGATGGCCATGCTGTTCCGGGCCTTCCCTCCGGCCGAACGGGTGAGGGCCTCGAGCATCCTTACCGTTCCGACCGCGGTCGCCCCCGCTGTCGGCCCAGTGCTGGGCGGACTGCTGGTCACCGACCTGTCCTGGCGCTGGGTGTTCTTCGTGAACCTCCCCATCGGCATCCTGGCTTTCCTGTTCGGGCTGGTCTTCCTCGACGAGCAACGGGAGCCATCGGTCGGCCGCTTCGACATCCCCGGTTTCATCCTGGCCGGCTTCGGCTTCGCCCTCTTGATGTTCGGGATCAGCGACGCCCCGACCCGGGGCTGGGGAAACCCGCTGATCCTCGGAGCCATCGCGGTAGGGGTGGTGATGATCGCGGTGATGATCCGGGTCGAGCTGCGGACCAAGGCGCCCCTCGTCCACCTCCGGTTGTTCACCAACCGGCTGTTCCGGTCAGCCAGCCTGGTGCTGATCTTGTCGGTGATGGCCTTCCTCGGGGTGCTGTTCACCGTGCCCCTCTTCTTCCAGCTCGCCCTCGGGCTCTCGGCGCTGCAGTCGGGGTTGAACACCTTCCCCGAGGCCATCGGGATCATGATCGGCGCCCAGCTGGCCAGCCGTTTCTTCTACCCCACCATCGGCCCCCGCCGCCTGATCGCGTCCGGGCTGGTCGGGGTGTCGATCTCCATCGGATTGATGACCCTCATCGGGTTCAGCACCGACCTGTGGTGGATGCGGCTGCTCATGTTCACCTTGGGGCTGTGCATGGCCCAGGTGTTCATCTCCAGTCAGGCGGCCTCGTTCGCCACCATCTCCCGGGCCGAGACCGGCAACGCCTCGTCCCTGTTCAACAGCGAACGCCAGCTTGGGAGCGCGGTCGGGGTCGCCATCCTCACCACCGTGCTGGCCCTGATCGGCACCACCCATGTGGTCGGCGGCCACCTCACCGGCAACCTCTGGGCCTACCACGCGGCGTTCCTCACCGCGGCCGGCATCGCCCTCATTGGCGCCTGCGTCGCCCTCACCATCAAGGACGCCGATGCCGCCAACACCATGGTCCGCCACGACCAGGCCAAGGCCAACGCCCGGGCGTCCAGCCTGCAGGCCAGCGCCGCCGCCGCCGCCAAGCGGGAGGCCGGGGTTGCGCCCGAACCGCCGGGTGAACCGGCCGATGCACCCACGCTGACCCCGACCAGCTGAGCCGGCTGCCGGGTCGGTTTCGCCCGCAGTACGGTGCGGAGAGCACCCGGAATCCCGGGCCTGTCCGATCGCAACGGGAACGGAGGCCGACATGTCGGCAGTAGCAGTTGAGGACATCACCGCAACCCCGGAGTGGCGGCTCCTGGCCGATCATTTCGACAAGCACCGTGACGAGACCCTCCGCCACCTGTTCGCCGCCGATCCCGAGCGGGGGACGCGGATGGCGGCGAGCGCCGCCGATCTCCGGCTCGACTATTCGAAGCACCGGGCCACCGACGAGACCCTGGCGGCGCTGATGGCGGTGGCTCGGGCCGCCGGGGTGGAAGAACGACGCGACGCGATGTTCGCCGGCCAGCACATCAACACCACTGAGGACCGGGCCGTCCTCCACGTGGCCCTCCGGATGCCGAGAGACGCCCAACTGACGGTGGACGGCGAGGATGTGGTCGCCGAGGTCCACCAGGTGCTCGACCGGATGGGCGAGGTGGCCCGACGCATCCGGTCGGGGGAGTGGGCCGGCCACACCGGGCAGCGGATTTCGGCGGTGGTCAACATCGGGATCGGCGGATCCGACCTCGGCCCGGCCATGGCCCACGAGGCGTTGTTCGACTACGCCACCCCGGACATCACCTGCCGGTTCGTCTCCAATATCGATCCGGTCGACCTCTACAACAAGACCCACGACCTCGATCCGGCCGGGACCCTGTTCGTGGTCAGCTCCAAGACGTTCACCACCCTGGAGACCCTGACCAATGCCGCCGCCGCCCGGGACTGGTTGCTCGCCGGATTGGGCGCCGGCAAGGAGGCGGTGGCCAAGCACTTCGTGGCCGTCTCCACCAACGAGCCGGGGGTCACCGAGTTCGGCATCGACCCGGCCAACATGTTCGGATTCTGGGACTGGGTCGGCGGTCGCTATTCCTACGATTCGGCCATCGGCTTCTCCCTGATGGTGGCCATCGGCCCGGAGGCGTTTGCCGAGATGCTGGCCGGTTTCCACGCCGTCGACCAGCACTTCCTCACCACCCCGCTCGAGGCCAACCTGCCGGTCATCCAGGGGATGCTCAACGTCTGGTACAACAATTTCTTCGGGGCCCAGACCCATGCGGTGCTGCCCTACAACCAGCGGCTGGCCCGGTTCCCGGCCTATCTGCAGCAGCTGACCATGGAGTCGAACGGCAAGTCGGTCAAGCGGGACGGCTCACCGGTCACCGGTCAGACCGGGGAGATCTTCTGGGGGGAGCCGGGAACCAACGGGCAGCACGCCTTCTACCAACTGATCCACCAGGGCACCAAGCTCATCCCCTGCGACTTCATCGGATTCGTCAACTCCACCCATGAGACCGGCGACCAGCAGGACCTGCTGATGGCCAACTGCTTCGCCCAGTCGAAGGTACTGGCCTTCGGGCGCACCGCCGAGGAGGTGGCCGCCGACGGGACCCCGCCGGAGCTGGTACCCCACAAGGTGATGCCCGGCAACCGCCCGAGCTCGACCATCGTCGCCCCCAAGCTGACCCCGTCGGTGCTCGGCCAACTGGTGGCGCTCTACGAGCACACCGTGTTCACCGAGGGGGTCATCTGGGGGATCGACTCGTTCGACCAGTGGGGAGTCGAGCTGGGCAAGGTGATGGCCAAACAATTGGCCCCGGCCCTCGTCGACCGCGCCGAGCCGGATCTCTCCGACCAGGACGCCTCCACCGCCGACCTGGTGCGCCACTACCGGTCGCTGCGGATCCGCACCCAGTAGCACTGCTCAGGCGACTCCGTCGGCTCCCGTCACCGTCCGGGTGGCCTCGGCTTCAGGGGTGACCTGGTCCCCATGACTGGGTCCGACCACTCAGCCGTTGATCGCGCTCTCGGCCATCTGGATGATCTGCACCACTTCCTTGGGGTGCGACACCATCGACACGTGGCTGGCGGGAACCTCGACGACAGTGGCGCCCATCCGCTGCGCGAACATGCGCTCCACCTCCGGCGGGATCGCCTGGTCCTCGCTGGAGACCAGGTACCACGATGGCAGCGACTTCCAAGCCGGCACCCCCATCACCTCGGCAAAGGCGCTCGACGCCAACGGCTGCTGGACCGCGAACATCACCTTGGATCTGGTCGGGTCCACATCCGCAGCAAAGTGGTTCGTAAAGTCCTCCTCAGAAAGCCAAACGAAACCCTGGCCGTCAACGATCTGGTGCTCCAGTGCCGGGGTTACCGGGCCTTGGGAGAGGAGAGCACCGAGCGACTCGCCCTCGTCCAGTCCGAAGGCGGCGATGTAGACCAGCGCCGCCACGTTCGAGGTGTCGGAGCCGAGCGCGGTCATTACCTGACCGCCATAGGAGTGACCGGCCACGATGGTCGGGCCGTCCTGCAATGCGAGCACCTGACGCAGGCGAGCCACGTCGTCGGCCAGGGACGTCAGGGGGAACTGGGGGGCAGTGACCTTGTACCCGTCGGTTTGCAACTGTTCGACGACCCCGCTCCAGCTGGAGCCGTCGGCCCACGCGCCGTGGACGAGGACGATATTCGGGAGAACACTCATGGCAGCCACTCCTTCGGTACCGGGTCCGGGATTAGACCTCACTCTGCGTTTTATCATGCAACCCAGCGTTAGACAACCCCGAATTCTCAGCTGTACGGCGGGAGCGGCGGGGCGGCGCGGCTACTGCTTGCGGGCAAGGACCTGCCAGGTGTCGGCCGCCGGGTCCCGCCCGGGACCGGCCACGAACTCCGCCTCCTGGATGGGTACGGCTTTCGTCCCAACTGGCACCAGCGCGGCGACCAGGCGCTTCTTGTCCCCCTTCCGGCGGGCGAGTGTCGGAGGCTTGTCGCACAGGTAAGTGTCACCCCACTGGCGAAGCCCGATGAGCGTCACATGGAGGTCGAGCCCCTTCTTGGTCAGCCGGTAGTCGAAGCGGTCTCCGCGGTCGCCGTAGGACACCTTCTCGAGGATTCCCGCCTCCACCAGCTTCTCCAGACGATCGGCCAAGACATTTCTGGCGATTCCGAGGCTCTCTTGGAACTCGTCGAATCGGTGAAGGCCAAGAAATACGTCCCGGATGATGAGTAGCGTCCAGCGCTCGCCCACGATCTCGAGGGCGCTGGCGATCGAACAGTTCTGGCCTTCGTATTCGTTCTTGAGCATGGCCCGTCACAATACCTCAAGGGTTGTGTGACGCGACTCACCTTGGTGGTAAGAGCGGTGCAACCGGTGATGCGTGGGCCGGGGTTGATCGCGGATGTCGTGCCCCGCCGACCGCGCCATGCATCGTCGGTCAGGCGGAGGCGAGGTCCTTCCAGAGAGCGATGTAGTTGGGATAGGTGATCCCGGGGGTGACGTAGCCGGCCTGCTCCAACTCGGCGTAGTACTTCGGGAGATTCCGGAACGGGACGCCCATGTCGACGTGGTGAGCCAAGTGCCACCCGGTGTTGTAGGGGACGATCCAGAACCGGGCCAACCACGACTGGCGCACATTGTGGGTGGTGACCCGACGGTCCTCGCCCTCCTCCATGCCGCCGTGTTCGGCGATGGCCCGCAGCCGGTTGATCACCCGCCACTGGGTCATCCACGGCGCCAGCCAGAACGCCGGGTAGATCCACCACCGGCCGGTGGCCGCCCAGGCGACGGCCCACAGCCCGACCTGGGTGCCGATGATCGGGAGGGATATCTTCCGGTAGGCCGGCACCTTGACCGATTTGAACAGCGGATAGAGGTTCTTCCACCCGGAGATGCCGACCGCGTCGCGCACCAGCCGCCGGGCCAAGGTGCGGTGATCGCACCGGTAGCCGCCGTAGTAGGCCATGTCCGGCTCTTCCGGCCCGAACTCGTGGCGGTGGTGGGCGAAGTGGCCCCGCCGGTAGATCTGGATGGGGACCAGCGCCGGATAGGCGATGATCCAGGTCCCGACCCAGTCGTTGACCCGCTTGTTGGAGAAAAGCAGCTTGTGGGCCGCCTCGTGCATGAGGATGGCGAACCGGGCGTGGATCGGGCCCATCAGCACGAACACCGCCAGGTAGAGGAACGGGTTGTTGATCCACACCGCCACCCCGATCATCGCCACCACCCACGCCCACAGGCCGATCACCGTGAGGGCGTTGCGGAAATCGCTGATCTTCCGGAGCTCCTGGCGCAGGTCCGGGCGGCACATTCCATTGGCCAGCAGCCGGTCGGTGGGCAGGACTGACGGCCGCACGGCGACATCGGGCACGATGGTGGCTGCCATGGGTCTCATATTACAATGAAAAAACAGATGGATCAAGAGCGTAATGCCCCACTGACGGCCCGATCGGTCCTGGCCAGCACCTTGTTGGGGGTGGCCCCCCCGGAGTTGCCCGTCGCCTACTTGGTCCATGTGGCTGGTCTGTTCGGGATCAACGACAACCGGGCCCGGGTGGCCCTGAGCCGGATGGTGGCCTCGGGTGAAGCGACCACCAACGGCACCGGTCGGTACCGGCTGGCCGGTCGTCTCCTCGATCGACAGGCGCGACAGCTGGCCAGCCGGGCCGGACACACCCAGGTCTGGTCGGGGGAGTGGCAGGTGGTGGTGGTGACCACCTCGGGCAGCTCGGCCGAGATCCGGTCCAAACGCCGCAACGCCTTGCGCTTCGCCCGGTTGGGGGAGCTGCGCGAGGGGGTGTGGATGCGTCCCGACAACCTCGAGGTTCGTCTCGATCCGGAGGTTGGGCGGGATTCCACCGGGTTGGTGGCCCGACCCGCAGACGACCCCCAGGCCTTGGCCGGCCGGCTCTGGGACATAGAGGGGTGGGGACATCGGGCCCGCCGGCTCATGCAAACGATGGGGGACCAACCCACCCGGGCGCCCGCCGATCTGGCGCCCGGCTTCGAGCTGTCGGCCTCGGTCCTCCGCCACTTGCAAGCCGATCCCCTACTGCCCGCCGAGCTGTTGCCGGCCGGCTGGCCGGGGGCCGGGCTGAGGGAGCAGTATGACGGCTGGGACGCCGGCTATCGCTCGGTCCTCGAGAAGTGGAGCCGTACCGGCTGATAGCGGTTGGTCGACGAATGACAAGGAGACACATGACCGAGCCAGACACGACGCAGCCGTTGCTCGGCCGGGTGGCGGTCATCACCGGAGGGGCTCGCGGACAGGGCCGCAGCCATGCGCTCGAACTGGCCCGGTTGGGCGCCGACGTCGCCATCTGCGACCTGTGCGAGGACATCGCCACCATCGGCTACCCACTGTCCACCCGCGATGATCTGGCCGAGACCGCCAAGCTGGTGGACGCGGCCGGCCGGCGGTGTGTGTCCGAGGTGGTCGATGTCCGGGACCTCGGGGCGGTGATCGCCTTCGTCGACGAGGTGCAGACCTCGTTGGGGTCGGTGGACATCATGGTGGCCAATGCCGGGGTGACCGCCATCGGCTCGATCTGCGACATGACCGCCGCCCAGTGGGGCGACGTGATCGACATCAACCTGACCGGTGTCTTCAATGCCATCCGGGCCGCCTCGCCCCACATGCGAAAGCAACGCTCCGGTCGGATCATCGGGATCTCCTCGATGATGGGCCGCTCCTCCCAGCCGGCGATCCCCGCCTATACCGCCTCCAAGTGGGGGGTGATCGGGCTGTGCAAGTCGGCGGCCTACGAGCTGGCCGGGTTCGGGGTGACCGTCAATGTGATCGCTCCCGGCAACGTGTCGACGCCGATGATCCACAATGACCAGCTCTACGGGATGATGCGTCCCGATCTCGAGCACGCCACCGCCGACGAGGTGGCTCCGGTCATGGCTGAGCTCCATGCCCAGCCGGTGCCGTGGCTCGAGCCCGAAGAGATCACCGCCGCGGTGGTGTACCTGGTCTCCGACGGGGCCCGGCACATCACCGGGTCGGTGCTCGATGTGAATGCCGGGGCGTCGGCCAAGTTCACCGCCTGACGGCCGGACGGGTTCAGTCGGCTCCGGTGTAGAGCTCGTAGCGGGCCCGCCCCCGCTGCTTGGCCAGGTACATGGCCCCGTCGGCGTGGGACAGGACGACTCCCGGATCGTCGCCCGGAGAGGCCACCGCCACCCCGATGCTCGCCGTCGCGGTGAAGGCCCTCCCCCCGATGTCCAACGGCTCGGCCAAAGCATCGCCGATCCGGGAGGCCACCGCCGAGGCCCCGACCTCGCCGCCACGAAGGCCCTCGCAGAGGATCACGAACTCGTCGCCCCCGAGTCGGGCCGCGGTGTCGCCGGGACGGACCAGTTTCTGGAGACGGCTGGCCACCGAGATCAGGAGTTGGTCGCCGACCGAGTGGCCGGCCAAGTCGTTGACCGACTTGAAGTGGTCGATGTCCAGATAGAGGACGGCCACCTCGGTGTGGGCCCGGCCGGAGGCCCCGAGGGCGCGGGTCAGCTGTTCGATGAAGAGGGCGCGGTTGGGAAGGCCGGTGAGCGGATCGTGGAGGGCCAAAAAGCCCAGGCGGGCCTGTTCCTCGGCCAGTTGGGCCCGGAGTTCGCCGTAGGCGAGGTCGAACTGCTTGGCCATCGCCACCAAGCTCCCATCGGCCCCGGCCCGGACGATGGAAACGGCCTCGCCGACCACCGCGGGTGTGGAGCCCAAGTGGTCGGCCTGCTGGCGGACGGCCAGTTCGGCTGCATCCCGCCAGTACAGATACAGCTTGGTGAGACCGGCCAGAGACAGGCGCTCGTCAACCGGAGCCCGGCCGGAGACCGAGAGGGCGTTCGCCTCCGCCTGGGTCGGAGGCTCATCGGTGATCAGATAGTGGGCGACGGCGTTGGTCGCCAAGACGGTGAACCGTTCGATCTCCGACCGCAGGTCTTCGGCCGCTGGCGTGGTGTCGAATCCCCCGGATTCCCTCCATCGGTCCGCGATCGAGGTGGCCACGGCTTCGGAACAACCGGCCAAGGCATGGCCGAGGGCGGAAAGTGCCTCGCGCCGATCCCGCTCGTCGCCTCCAGTCGTAGACATAGGGAGAATATCGACGCCCATGGCTGTCTTCTTGATGAATTGTTGCCTCCGGTGCCGAATATGGCGGGACCCCTGACACTTAAATGGAGCTCGGACTGTCACCGTCTTCGTAGGGACAGTGTCGGCAGTTGTTGCCACAACAGGTGCCCCGGTCCCGGAGGTAGGTGGCGGTGAGCACGAACAGACCGGTGTCAGGATCGCTGTACCCGGCCTGACCAGCGGCCACCGCCGCATCGTGGGCGTCGGTCACCCGATCCGGTTGCATGGCGCCCAGGATAGGGGGCGACCGGATCGGCTCCCGTCGGACGTTCGCCCTGGGGTGAGTCAGCGGGTCGACATGGTGATGAAGTCACGGGCCCACGACGGATCGAAGAACCTCGAGGGACCCCCGGACATGGAGGCCAACAGATCGGTGCCGTTGGCCGGCGCGGCGGCGCCGGTCGGAGTCGGAGGTGTGTAGAAGGTGAAGGTGTCCCAGGCCGGGTTGATGTCGAGCTCCATGCCCCGCACCGCCCCGGCCGCCACCAGCAGGCCGGCCAGCTGCACGATGTTGAGCGAGGGTCCCGACACGTAGACCAAGGCGCCACTGGCGGTCTCACCGATGCCGGAGCGGTAGACCTGGGGTACGTAGTTGAGGGTGGATCCCCAGGCCGCGGTGTCGCTCGCCGACAATCCCGGCACCGGGGCGCCCTGGTCGACCAACAGGGTGAGGTTCTGGCGCACCGCGATCACGTTGGCGGCCATCGATTCATCCCGGCCCCACTGCCCGACGGTGACGGTGCCGTCCTGGGTGATGACCAGCGACGCGGCCCCGGTGATTAATGGGGCGAAATAGCGGCCTTCGGCGTAGTAGCCCCCATGGGTGTCCGCTAGCTTGAACCCGCCGTTGAACGCGCACACCAGGGTCAGGGCGGCATCGGGCTGGATCGGGGCGGTGTAGGTCCAAGGACCTTGCCCGGGGCTGATACTGCCCGAGTAGAGGTTGCCCCGGAGCCGGCTGGCGTCCATCCAGGCGATCCCGGCCGGGGTGTCCGAACCCGCAGCCCGGAGAGTGGTGATGTAGAGGACCGGTGGCCCGTAGACGCTCCGACCGGCCGCCGTCCACTGTCCCTCGCCGGCGAACGATGGGGAGACCAGCGGAACCAGCGCGGCGGGCGGCGGCAATCCCGGAGGAGGAGGTGGGATGGTGCTGGTAGTCGTGGTGGAGGAGGTAGAGCCGGCGGAATGCGCCCCGCTGGTGGCGCCCGCTCCGAGCCCGCAAGCGGTGAAGCAAACCGCCGAGATCGCCAACAACGCGCCCAGCCCTCGGCGTGGATGTGTCAATCGGTTCCAATCTCGAACGTGACCGGAGGCCATTGTGACAGCCGCCAACCGCGAATCGGCGGCACCCACAAACCACCGGTGCCGATCGACACTCCCGCGATTGGCGCTCCGTGTGCTCCGACGCCAACGGTGATTCGCTGTCAGTAGGCCGACCCGGGGCGATGCCCGGTTGTGTCACATTCTCGTCATCTGAAACGTCAATTAGGTGTGTGTCACATTCTGGTCGGCTCAAGGGGTCAAATAATTGCGCACGCAAATGGCCGATGACTTTGGCCCGAGAGCTTCGTCCAACTTCCAAGACAGCGTTGCCGGTCAACGGCTCAATGGGTGACAATGAGGCCCAACGGGTGAGAGCCAGACCAGATCACCGGTGACGCCAGGCGTGTTCTTTCTCAAGATGGAGGCATCAAATGACGGTCACCTCTGAAGCTCTCGACAAGCGGCCGGTACCGGTCCGACCCCAGTCCCGGCCCGCGCAGGAGAGCGCCCTGGCCCGGATCGCCGGGTGGTGCCATGACCACCGCTGGTTGGTGCTGATCGTCTGGCTCGTCGCGCTCGTCGCCACCAATGTGTTCGCCGGGGCGGCGCACAGCAAGTTCACCAACAACCTCACCGGGGGCAAGCAGGAAGTCCAGCAGATCCTCAATGCCGACTTTCCCGGCCAGGCGGGGAGCCCGGCTCAGGTGGTGATCACCACCAGCACGCCGTTCACCGACCCCGCCAACCAGGCCCGGACAACCCAGCTGGTCAGCGCCCTGAGCCGCCAGTCCCATGTGTCCGGGGTCGTCACCCCATTGTCGCCCGCCGGCACCCACCAGATCTCTCCCAACGGCCACATCGCCTACGTGGCGGTCCAGTTCAACCAGCAGGCCGGGGATCTACCGACCGCGGCCATCAAGAATGTGATCAGTACCGCCCAGTCGTTCCAGGCTCCGGGCTACCAGGTCGCGGTCGGGGGCCAGGCCATCGGGCTGGTGGCCGGAGCCAAGCCGGGTTCGAGTGAAGGGATCGGCATCCTGGCGGCCATCATCATCATGTTGATCGCCTTCGGGTCGGTGGTGGCCATGGGCCTTCCCATCATCACCGCCCTGTTCGGGATCGCCATCGGCTTTGCCGTCCTCGACCTGTTGTCCCACATCGTGACCACCCCGACCTTCGCGCCGGAAATCATGGCGATGATCGGGCTTGGGGTGGGCATCGACTACGCGTTGTTCGTCGTGACCCGGTACCGACAAGGTTTGGCCGAACGGCGAGAACCTCGAGATGCCATCACCATGTCCCTGGCCACCTCCGGAAGATCGGTGGTGTTCGCCGGGACCACGGTGATCCTTTCCCTGCTCGGGCTGTTCATCTTGCAACTTCCGTTCATGCGGGGACTGGCCATCGGCGCCATCGCCGCGGTGGTGCTGGTGATGACCGCGGCCATCACCCTGCTTCCGGCCATGATGGGCTTCTCCGGTCGGGCCATCGACAAATTGCACGTCCCCGGTCTCCTCCAGAGTGCGGCCGTGCCCTCGGCCCGCGGGTTCTGGTACCGGTGGAGCCGGGCCATCCAACGCCGTCCACTGGTCGCCGGCCTCGCCGCGCTCCTGGTGTTGATCTGTCTCGCCCTACCGCTGTTCTCCATGCGGCTGGCCTTCACCGACGCCGGCAACGATCCGCCCAGCGCCACCACCCGGCAGGCTTTCGATGCCTTGGCCACCGGCTTCGGACCTGGATTCAACGGGCCGCTGGTCGTGGTGGCCAAGGTGCCCGCCGGCCAAAGCGCCACTGTCGCACAACTCGATACCACCCTCCGGAACACCCCGGGGATTGCCTTCGTGGCCCCGGCCCAGTTCAGCCAGTCGGGTAATGCCGCGCTGATCATCGCCATCCCGACCACTTCGCCTCAGGCGTCCCAAACCCAGGCCCTCGTCCAGACCCTCCGCAATCAGGTGTTCCCGGCGGCTACCGCGGGCACCGGTGTGCAGGCCCTGGTCGGGGGGGAGACGGCGGGATCGGTAGACGCATCGTCCTACCTGTCCAACCGGCTCCCCTGGGTCATCGGTGCGGTGATCCTGCTGTCGTTCCTCCTGTTGATGGCCGTCTTCCGATCGGTGTTCATCCCGATAAAGGCCGCGGTGGTCAATCTGCTGTCGGTGGGAGCCGCCTACGGGGTGATCGTTGCCGTCTTCCAGTGGGGGTGGTTGGGCGGATTCTTCAAGATCGGGTCGACCAGCCCCATCGATCCGTGGATCCCGCTCATGATGTTCACCATTTTGTTCGGGCTCTCCATGGACTATGAGGTATTCCTCTTGTCGCGAATGCGAGAGGAATGGCGGCTCACCCACGACAATGCCACCGCGGTGGCCGACGGATTGGCCAAGACGGCCCGGGTGATCACCGCGGCCGCGGCCATCATGATCTGCGTGTTCGGATCATTCGTCATCGGCGATCCGCTGCACGTGCTCAAGGTCTTCGGCCTGGGCCTGGCCGCGGCCATCCTGATCGACGCCACCCTGGTGCGGATGGTGCTGGTGCCGTCCATCATGGAGCTCATCGGCAATGCCAACTGGTGGATGCCTTCGTGGTTGGACCGGATAGTGCCCAAACTGGGCATCGAAGTAGACGTCGACCCGTCGAGCCAACACCCGCTGGCTGAAGAGCGACCGCTCGACGCCACCCCCGTCTGACGGACCCGTGGGTCGGCCATCGTGACCTGACCGGCAACGGCTAGCTAGGGGACATCGAAGGCCCTGAGCGCCTGGGTGACGGCTTCCTCCACGCAGGCCACCGTGTCCTGGAGCGAACGCGCTTCGCCGAACCGTTCGGTGAGCGAGATCACCTGTGTCCGGTCCCGGCGAGCGAGTTCGACGGCCTCGGCCGTCACCCGGCCGGCTACCACCAGGGCGGGCACCCCGATGGCGGCGGCGTCGCCGAGAACCCCCCCGACCACCTTCCCCGCGAACGAGGTGGCGTCCAGGGCGCCTTCCCCGGTGACCACCAGGTCCGCCTGGTGGAGCTCCCGGCCGAGTCCGACCAGCTCGGCCACCAACCGGTACCCGGGCTCGAGCCGGCCCCCGAGCGCCGCCACCGCGCCACCCAGACCCCCGGCCGCCCCCGCGCCGGTGAGGTCGCGGACGGTCACCCCGAAACGCTCCTCGTACTCATCGGCGAGCCGATCCAACCGCTCGGTGAGTTCCGCCACCTGTTGCGGGGTGGCTCCCTTCTGGGGGGCGAAGACCGAGGCGGCATCGAGAAAGCCCACCTCCACGTCGCAGGCGGCGACCAACTCCACCCGGCCGAGACCACCGGCCGCCTCCACGACCTCCAGCGCCCCCAACCCGCCATCGGTGGTGGCGGATCCACCCAGCCCCACGATGATGGTGGGCGGCGATCGGTCCGACGTCGACCTGCCGCCGATGGCGGCCAGGGCGCGGGCCGCCGCCACCAGCAGCTGACCGGTCCCCCGGGTGGTGCCCTCCATCGGACGGTTGCCGTCATGCCCCCCGGCCAGGGCCAGTCCGGAGGCCTGGGCCATCTCGATGACGCACCGGTCGGGTCCCCGGAGCCAGGCCGCCGCCACCGGCTGTCCGAGCGGACCGGTTACTTCGGTCGTCATCAGCTGATCGCCGGGCCGACGGCAGGCTTCGACCAGTCCCTCTCCTCCATCGGAGAGGGGGGATTCGATGACCGACCAGCCCAGCCGCGACCCGGCCCGGGCGGCGGCCTCGGCCACCTGGACCGCGTTGGCGGTGCCCCGGAACTTGTCGGGAGCCGCGACGAGGACAGGCACGCATTGACCCTACCGACGGACGACGGGTCGGGCCCCGAGACCTTCCAGTGGGCGAACCGCTGTAAGTTGGCCCTGGCGTCGAACGGGGACGTGCCGCCAACAGAGGGGGGACCATGACCACTGCCCTATCCACCGGTGCCGGGCCGGATGCCGGCAAATCTGCTGGAGGGGACCGGCCCACCGTGGCCGAGCGCTGGCACATCAACAAGCGCACCATCCAGATCGTCCTCGGCCTCTTCTGGATCATCGATGCCGGGCTGCAGTTCCAACCCCGCATGTTCGGTTCGGACTTCGTCTCGATGGTCATCGCCCCCAATGCTTCCGGCCAACCGACCGCCATCGCGTCGTCGGTGACCCACATGGCCAACTTCCTTTCCCGCGACGTCGCCCTCTGGAACACTGTCTTCGGCCTCGCCCAGTTGGCCATCGGCATCGGGTTGTTGCGTCGGCGCACGGTCAAGATCGCCATCGTTGGCTCCATCGCCTGGGCCTTTGGGGTGTGGTGGTTCGGCGAAGGGTTCGGCTCCATCTTCACCGGCCACGCCAGTGCGTTGATGGGAGCTCCCGGTGCCGTCCTCCTCTATGCGGTGATCGGGGTGCTGGTCTGGCCGACGGCGGAGGACGCCGTACCTGCCGACGTCTCCGGGTCGGACCGGAAGGACGAGCAACGGACCGGACTCGCCTCGTCGGCCGCCGGCCACGGACCGCTCGGTGGGCTGGGAGGCCTCTGGGTATGGGCCGCCGTCTGGGTGTTCTTCGCGGTGCTGCAATTCCTTCCCCAGAACCGAACCTCGGGCTGGCTTTCCGACTCCTTGTCGGGGATGGCGGACGGGCAACCGGGTTGGTACGGGCACTTCCTGCGGTCGCTGGGGCATGCCTTCACCGGCGCCGGCGCCCCGGCGGCGGTCCTGTTGGCTGCCCTCTTCCTGTTGATCGGCTTGGGTCCTTTCGTCACCCGCCGACCGGACATCTTCATCGGGATCGGCATGGTTGTGGGTGCGGTGTTCTGGGTCACCGGGCAGGCCATGGGCGGGATCATGACCGGGATGGCCACCGATCCGAGCGCCGGTCCGTTGCTCATTTTGTTGGGGGCGGTGTTCCTGCCCCGGGTCCTCGACCCGGCGACCGCACCGGTGCCGATCACCGTGGCCTTCGGACGCCACCAGATCTTGGCCACCCTCGGCGTCGTCGCCCTGGTCATCGTGCCCTCCGCGGTTGCCGCCATCCCGGAGGCCCCGGCGGCGGCCGCCTCGGGAGCCTCCAACATGAAGTCGATGACGATGTCCGGATCCGGCGCCAGCCCGACGACCACCACCCCTGCCACGTCGGCCATGAAGGCGATGCCGGGTATGTCCGGTACGTCAGCGGGCGGCACCGCCAACTCGATGGACATGGCCGGCATGGCCGGGCTCGGGGTTACCGATCCGAATTGGAAGTACACCGGCCCGGCGCTGTCCAGCGCGGAGACGTCACTCCTCACCTCGGTGGGCTCGGTGACCGACTCCGGGCACCAGATGCAGACACCCAGTTGCTCGACGGCGCCGACGGACGCCCAGGTCCTCGGGGCCGTGCAGTACGTGCAGGCCACTTCGGAAGCCGTGGCCAAATACAAGAACCTGAGCGCGGCGACCGCCGCCGGGTACCGGCCGATCACCAGCGCCGCCTATCCGATCGTCCACTACATCAACCCGTCGTACATGAACAGCCAGGACATCCTCGACCCGAATCATGTCGACTCGCTGGTCTATGCCATGACGCCGACCGGACCGGTGCTGGTGGCGGCCATGTATCTCCTGCCCACCGACGCCAACGGTCCGATGCCCTACGGGTGCCTGGTCCAGTGGCATGCCCACACCAACCTGTGCATCTCGACCACCACCCACCTGATCGTCGGGTTCACCCCCTGCGCGCCGGGCACCGTGCACGACGCGGCGCGGACCCCGTACATGACCCACGTGTGGCAGGTGCCGGTGGCCGGTGGCCCGTTGGCCATCGATCCTTCCGACCTCCAGGTGATGCAAGCCGCGGTGATGTCCCAACAGGCTTGAGTGCCCGACGGGTTGCCCGCGAACCACGGTAGGTACATACCGGCCGCCGGTATGTAAGTGAGACATTCGGTCAGCCGGTGGCGCCGGCGAACGCATCCCTGATGATCAAGACGCTCCAACGCTTGCCCACCCGTTCGAGTGTTCTGGCGGTCGAGCCCACCGGAAAGTCGTAGGTCTTTCCGAGTATTCACTTGGGCTTGCATCATGAAAGCGAATCCCCTATGGTGACTTGCATCATGCAATCTACGGGGAGATTCCCCCAGACCCCACCCATGAGGGAGATGTCATGACCATCGTCGACAAATCAGTTCTGGTGACCGGGGCCAACCGCGGCATCGGGCAGGCCCTAGTTGAGGAGGCTCTGAGGAGAGGGGCCAAGCGGGTGTACGCCGGTTCGCGCCAGCCGATGGTCCACACCGATGCGCGGGTCACGCCGCTGGTTCTCGACGTGACCGACGAGGCGCAGATTCGAGCCGCGGTCGACAACGTCGAGGTTCTCGACATTCTCATCAACAACGCCGGAGTGGCACCCTACGATGACCTGACTGATCGGAGCACCATCGAGCGAGCCCTGGCGGTCAACTTCTTCGGCCCCTACGCAGTGACACAGGCATTTCTGCCTTTGCTGACTCGCTCGCAGGGAGCCATCGTCAACAACGTGTCGCTCATGGCGCTCGCCCCGCTGCCCCTCACGCCGTCCTACGCCATCTCGAAGGCGGCGGCGTTCAATATGACCCAGTCCTTGCGAGCCCTTCTGGCCGGCCGGGGCGTCGCCGTTCACGCCGTCTTGACGGGGCCGACGGACACCGAGATGACTGCGGGTTTCGAGATCCCCAAGGCGACCCGCGAGTCGGTGGCCAACGCGATCTTTGACGGCGTGGAGAAGGGCGAGGAAGACATCTTTCCCGACCCGATGTCGGAGTCAATCGCCGACAGCTGGCGCCGCGGTGCCGTCAAGGCCATGGAACGCGAAAGTGCGTCATTCGTCGACCCGCAGCCGGTCGGCTCCTGATCCTCGGGGGGCCAGGCCTGAGCTATTCAACGAAAGAGAACAAATCATGCAGAGTCAGAGCTTCACCAGCACGTTCACGGTCGAGCAGACACCGACTGAGGCCTTTGACGCGATCAACAACGTCCGCGGATGGTGGACGGGAGAGATCGAGGGCGAATCCGAAGAGTTGGGTGACGAGTTCTCGTATCGCTACCCGGGCTACCACTACTCCAGGCAGAAGATCAGTGAATCTGTGCCGGGCAAGAAAATCGTCTGGCGCGTCGTCGACGCCCACCTCGAGGGGTTCGAGGACCCGAGTGAATGGACCGAAACGGTGATCACCTTCGAAATTGCGCCCAAGCCGGAGGGGACCGAGATTCGTTTCTCACATCTCGGTCTGGTGCCCGAATTCGAGTGCTTCGACAGCTGCTCGGGTGGCTGGGGATTCTTTGTCAACGGGAGCCTCAAGCGCCTGATCACAACCGGCGATGGGCCAACTCAACCGCCTTGGGCGTGAATGGGTTCCGAGATTCCTCTCCTTCTCGGGGCCGGGTCCCGATGGTCATGATCCTTTGCCGGCCTTTTCCAGCGTCTTCTTGATGACGGCAAGCCCGGTGTCCATCAGTTCTCCGGTGCGCTTGGCCAGTTCGTCTGGCAGCACATCGGTGATCCACACGAATCGGCATTGAGCTTCTCCGTCCCGAATCACCTGCACCGACGCGTTGCTGTGCGAGCTTCCCATCGGACTTTCGACCACGCTGTAGGCCAAGCGCATCCACTCCTCGTCCATGCCCACCATGGACTCCCTGGCCACCGCGCCGCCGAAGAAGGTGACTTCTCGCTCGCGTTCGCTCGTCATCTTGCAATCGACGATGAAGCCCGGGGCCAGTCGCTCATGCAGTGCACCAAAATCGCGAACTGCGTCCCAACACGCTGCGGCATCTTCGTTGATGGCGATCTCTCTAATGATTGAGGCCATGAATCTCCCTTGCTCGTGG
>DASZIT010000021.1:0-14372 GCA_035948855.1 Acidimicrobiales bacterium
CCCTCGGTCATCCGGGTCCGGGCCCGGGGGGAGATGGAGTTGACGGTGACGCCGTAGCGCTCGAGCTCGCGGGCCAGCACCCAGGTCATCGAGGCGATCCCGGCCTTGGCCGCCGAGTAGTTGGCCTGGCCGGCATTGCCGTAGAGCCCGGCCTCCGACGAGGTGTTGACGATGTGGGCGGAAACCGTCTCGCCCGCCTTCGCCCGTCCCCGCCAGTAGATGGCGGCATGGTGGGTGGGGGCGAAGTGACCCTTCAGGTGGACCCGGATGACATCGTCCCAGTCCGACTCCTCCATGTTGAAGCTCATCTTGTCCCGCAGGATGCCGGCGTTGTTTACCAGGATGTCCAACTGCCCGAAGGTGTCGACCGCCTGGTCGATGAGGGCCTTGGCCCCGTCCCAGGAGCTCACGTCGGACGAGTTGACCGCCGCGTCGCTGCCCCCGGCTTTGATGAGCTCGACCACCTCTTCGGCCGGGTGCTTGTCGCCGCCCTCACCCTGGACCGAGGCGCCGACGTCATTGACGATGACCTTGGCCCCTTCGGACGCCAGCAGCAGGGCTTCCTCCCGTCCGATGCCCCGACCTGCGCCGGTGACGATAGCTACCTTGCCGTCGAGCAGTCCCATGAGTGGCCTCCTGTGCCTAGTCGCAAAGATGTGGGTCGAACGCCGCCCGCCCGGCCAGAAGCTGGCGCCGACGGTGGGTTGGAACCCGGGAAGCATGGCCGAAACCCACCCTTCGGGGCAAGACGGCGATGGTAGGTTCGTTCTTCGTCCTGAGTTGAACGGAGATGCGGTGAGCGGAGAGACAGGCCCAGTGACCAGGCCCGACGGGACCGGTCCACTCGCCGCCGCGGCCGCCAAAGTCAATCCATTGTTGTCCCGGGTGGAGTTGAAGGCTCGCCGAGAGGCCACCCGGCTGGCCGGGCTGTCGTTCGCCCAACTTCCTGCCGCCCAGGCCGTCCGGATGGTCTACAACGTGCTGCTCCGTCGGGAGCCCGACCCCACCGGCTGGACCGACCTGACCACCGCCATGGCCGCCGGCCACCTGAGCCACGACGACGTGATGGACCGGGTGCGCTGTTCGAGCGAGTACCGGACCCAGGTCCCGGTCGGCGTGAACAACCTCCACAGTTCCCTGCACGCCAGCCGCTGCGAGTTCATCCTCGGCCTGCCCCCGGCCCGGCGCATCATCGACCTCGGCGGCGGCCACACCATCGACCCCCGGGGGGCGTTGGTGGTGCTCGGCTACCCCTACGATTTCGACGAGCTGGTGGTGGTCGATCTGCCTCCCGACGACCGGCACCCGCTGTACCACTCCGAACGGTTCGGGGCCGGCGACACCGAGCGGGGCAAGGTGCGCTACGAGTACCGCTCGATGGCCGACCTGTCGTTTGCCGATGACAACTCGGTGGACCTCATCTACAGCGGTCAGTCCATCGAGCACGTGACCCCGTCCGACGGTGACATCGTGCTCGGCGAAGCTCTCCGGGTGCTCAAGCCGGGGGGCTACCTGGCCATCGACACCCCGAACGGCAAGCTGTGCCGGCTGCAGCAGGACGCCTTCATCGATCCGGACCACAAGGTGGAGTACACCCTGACCGAGCTCCGTACCAAGGTCACTACCGCCGGGTTCGAGGTGATGTCCGAGCGGGGGCTCAACTGGGGCGGCGCCGCGGTGGCCCGGGGCGAATTCGATCCGGTGACCCTGGCCGCCAACTACGGCGTCTTCTTCGACGCCGAGGGCTGTTACCTGTTGGCCCTGCTGTGCCGGAAGCCAGTGGCCGGCTGAGCCCCGGTCGTCCTACCTGGGCACCACGATCACCCCGAGCACCGAGGCATTCCGGCGCTCGGACTCCGCTTCCACCTCGTGCATGAAGGTTCCGGCCTGCGGCGAGAGGGACTCGGACCAGGCCCGGAGGCCCTGCTGGATCACCGTCAGGTCGGCCAGCCGGGGGACGAAGTCGTCGAGGGCGATGGCCACCGCGTCGGGGAACGGCGAGGCGAGCTGTTCAGCCACCCATTCCCGGGCCAGCCGCCGGGTGGTGTCGTCGTCGTCGGGAGGCAGGCCGACCACCTGGGTGGCCAGGCTCCGCAGCCGGGCGAACAGCATCTCGTGCCCGGGGGCGGCCACCAACCGCTCGAGCAACTCGGTGACCTGCTCGGGCAGGACCATCTGGCCGAACAGCGGGGGCACCGGCAGCTCCCAGGAGCTGAAGATCTCGAGATAGGCGGCCGCAGCCCGACCCGAGAGGGGCCGGCTCAGCCGGCCGAACATCCCGATGCTGTCCCGTTGACTGGTGGCCAACCGGGCCATGGATCCGGACGGGTCGTCGTCGGTCTGCCCCAAGGCGTGGTCGACCGCCTCCAACAGGCTCTCGATGCGCCGCCGCTCGTCGTCGAGGACCAGCCGGTGCTGGACCAGGGCGGCGTGGAGGGTGTCCTGTTCGTCGTGGAGGCAAGCCCGGATGGCCTCGAGCCCCATGCCCAGGCTCCGGAGCAGGTCGATCCGGAGCAGGAGCAGGACATCGGCGGGACGGAAGGTTCGGTATCCGCTGTCCAGGTGGTCGGGGGTGATCAGCCCGAGGGTCTCGTAGTGGCGGATCCGGCCGGCGGTGATGCCGGTGAGGGCACTCACGTCACCGATGAACAGGGAGCCGGGCTGGGGCATTGCCCCTTGACTCTACGACGATAAGAGGGTTTTGGATGGTAGGAGGGATCCACGGGGTGGGCGACAGGAGAGGGAGTGCATCAGATCTGGGGGACCTTGGTCGGCCGGTGGTACGTCACCGTGTTCGGAGCCACCTTCCTGTGGCGGGCCAGCCGGTACCTGGGGTGGCGCCGAACCATCCTCTATGCGGTGGCGGCGGTGGGGATCGGCGCGCTGGCCGAGAACAGCTCGGTCCACTTCGGGTTTCCCTACACCGGCTACAACTTCAACCCGGCTCTGCGCCACAAAGAGATCTTCATCGGCGACGTGCCGTTGATGGTCCCGCTCTCCTATACCTTCCTCGGTTACTTCGGGTTCACCGCCGGCCGGCTCCTGACCAGTGGCCCCCGGCAGACCCGGGCCCGCCGCCCGTGGCATGAGTATCTGGTGGCGCTGGTCCTCACGGTGTGGGCGTTGTGGATCATGGACCCGGTCTCCCGGCTCGGGCCCCGTTGGTTTCTGGGCCCGGTGTTCCACTACCGCGGCCCGGGATTCTGGTTCGGCCTCCCGCTCGGCAGCCAGGCCGGCTTCGCCCTCACCGCCGCCATCCTGTTGGCCATCCTGACCTATATGACCAAGGACGAGCCCAATCGGCGGATCGATCGCTGGATCGACCATCCCCACCTGGTCAGCCTGGTCACCTATAACGCCCAGATCCTGTGGTTGGCCATCGTGGCCGTCGTGCTGGGCGCCGACGAGATCGGCGGTTCGGCCCTCCTCATCTGGGTGCCGGCCGCGGCGATGACCGCGGTGCTGTGGAGCATCCTCCGCACCCTTCCGGCCGTCTCCGACCCGGCCGCGCCCGATCTAGTGTCCGGTTCGGTGCCACCCGATGAGCCGGCCCGACCCAAGGTGCACACGTGACCGATCACGCCCTCCAGGTCCCGTTCGGGGATCCCGCCTTCTTCGCCGGCGACCCCGACCCGGAGTTCGCCGAGCTCCGCCGGGGCTGCCCGGTCAGCTGGCAGCAGGAGTCGGATCTCTGGGCGGTGACCGGCCTGCGCGAGATCCAAACGGTGGGCAAGGACCCAGCCACCTTCTGTTCCGGCCAAGGGGTGCTGCTGTCCGACCGTGGCCGGGAGATCGCCGCCGAGGACTCGCTCCTCTATCTCGACCCGCCGCGCCACGAGCAGTACCGCAAACTGGTCAACCGGGCCTTCACCCCCCGCCGGGTGGCCACCCTCGAGCCGCGGGTGCGGGAGCTGACCGTCGAGCTCCTGGACAACATCGACCCCCACCAACCGGTCGACATGGTCGACTCGCTCTGTGCCCCGCTGCCCATGCTGGTCATCGCCGAGCTGCTCGGCCTCCCCGCCAAGGACCGCGACAACTTCCGCCGTTGGTCGGACGCCATCATGGAGGCCGCCACCGACCTGACCGAGGAGAACGCCCTCCAGGCCCTCGAGCTGATGGCCTACTTCGACGTCCAACTCGACGCCCGGGTCGGCGCCCCGACCGAGGACCTGCTGAGCGGCCTCCTGGCCGCCGAAGTCGACGGGACCCGGCTCACCCGGGCCGAGGTCCAGGGTTTCTGCATGACCCTGATGGTGGCCGGCAACGAGACCACCCGCTCGCTGGTCTCCGGTGGGATGGTGGAACTGGCCCGGCACCCCGATCAACGGGCCCGGCTGGCCCACGACCCCAGGCTCATCCCGCCGGCCGTGGAGGAGATGCTCCGCTGGGTGACCCCGATCATGGCTATGGCCCGGACCACCACCCGCGACGTCACCCTCGGCGAGGTCGACCTCGGGGTGGGGGAGTTCGTGGTCCTCGCCTACGGAGCGGCCAACCGGGACGAAGTCGTGTTCGGGGAGACCGCCGACGTCTTCGACATCTCCCGGACCCCCAATCCCCACGTCTCGTTCGGCTTCGGCGAGCACTTCTGTATCGGGGCCAGCCTGGCCCGGCTCGAGGCCCGGGTCCTCCTCGAAGAGGTCCTGGCCCGTTGGCCCGACTATGAGCTGGCCGGGGAGGTGGTGCGGGCGCCCTCGACCCTGTTTCGCCAGATCACCCGGGCGCCGGTACTGTTCGCCCGGTGAGCACCGGGGTCACCTCCACCGGGGAGCGCTGCAGCCAGGCGCCGGAATGGGACGCGCTGTATATCGGTGGGCGCTGGGTCTCCCGGACCGGGAGTCCGGCCTTCGAGGTCGTCTCGCCCCACGACGCCCGGCCGGTGGGCCGGGCCCCGATGGCCACCGCTGACGACGTCGATATGGCGGTTACCTGTGCCCGGGAGGCGTTCGACGCCGGACCCTGGCCCCACCTCGAGCCCGGACAACGGGTGGAGGCGCTTCGCCGCTTCGCCGACCTCTACGAGGCGCGGCAAGAGGAGATGGCCGTGCTCATCACCGCCGAGTCGGGCTCGCCGATCACCTTCTCCCGGCTGGCCCAGGTGTGGGCCCCGTGGTCGCTGCTCGACACCACCCTCAACCTCGCCTCGGTCATCGACTGGGAGGAGGAGCGAGTCGGCGCTTTCGGGACCACCCTGGTTCGGCGCGAGCCGGTCGGGGTGGTGGCGGCCATCGCCCCCTGGAACGTGCCCCAGATGACCATCATCTCGAAGTTGGCGCCGGCGCTGGTCGCCGGCTGCACCATCGTGGTGAAACCGTCTCCGGAGACCCCGCTGGACGGGCTGCTGATGGCCGAGTGGATCGACGAGGCCGGGCTCCCCGAGGGGGTGGTCAGCGTGCTGCCCGCCGATCGGGAGGTCGGCGAGCATCTGGTCTCCCATCCCGGGGTCGACCGGGTCGCCTTCACCGGATCCACCGCTGCCGGGCGACGGATCGGGTCGATCTGCGGGGAGCAGATCAAGCGGGTGGGCCTCGAGCTCGGCGGCAAGTCGGCCGCCATCGTTCTCGAGGACGCCGACCTGGACGAGACGATCACCGGGCTGCGCTTCGCCTCGTTCATGAACAGCGGGCAGGCCTGCGCGGCCCAGACCCGGGTGCTGGTTCCCCGTGGCCGGCACGACGAGATCGCCGACGCGCTGGGGGAGATGGCCCGGGGACTGGTAGTGGGCGACCCGTTGGACGACGCCACCGAGATCGGTCCGATGGTCTCCCGGCGTCACCAGGCCCGGGTGGCCGGCTACATCGAGGTGGGGATCGACGAAGGTGCCCGGGTGGCGGCCGGAGGACCCGGCGCTCCCGAGGGGTTGTCCGGCGGCTGCTATGTCCGCCCGACCGTCTTCGCCTCGGTCGGCAACGCCATGAGGATCGCCCGGGAGGAGATCTTCGGCCCGGTGGTGGTGGTCATCCCCTACGACGGCGAGGACGACGCTGTCCGGATCGCCAACGAATCGGACTACGGGCTGGCCGGTTCGGTGTGGACTGCCGACCCGGCCCACGGGCTGGAGGTCGCTCGCCGGGTGCGGACCGGGACCATCGGCGTCAACAAGTACGCCCCCGACCTCTCCAGTCCGTTCGGCGGCTACAAGTCGAGCGGGATCGGTCGCGAGTACGGCCGGGAGGGGCTCGAGGAGTACTTCGAGCTCAAGTCCATTGCCCACTGAGGTCGCCACCACCGCGGCGGAGGCGCTGCTGGCCCGGGCCGGCGACACCAACACCGGCCTGGTGTTCGAGGGGGAGAGCTGGACGTGGGCCGAGATGTTGGCTGAGATGTCATCCCGGGCGGGCTGGCTCCGGACCTTCACCGCCGGGCGACCGCCCCACGTGGGGGTGCTGCTCGAGAACGTTCCCGAGTTCCTGTTCACCCTGGGGGCGACCATCCTGTCGGGCTCGGTCCTGGTCGGCCTCAACTCGACACGCCGGGGCGAGGAGCTGGCCATTGACATCCGCCACACCGACTGCGCGGTCATCGTCACCGATGCCGAGCACGCCGCCCTGCTGGCCGGGCTGGATCTCGGTTCGACCCGGGTGGTCGACGTCGATGACGCCCCGACGGCTGCCGACCCCGCCGATCCCGGAGCCGTCAACCCGTCCCCGGAGGACCTCGCCCTGCTGCTGTTCACCGCCGGATCCACCGGCGCACCCAAGGCGGTGCGGGTCACCCAGGGAAGGATCGCCCGGTCGGCTATCGGTCTGGCATTCTCCTCCGACGACATCATGTACTGCGCCATGCCGCTCTTCCACGGGAACGCGCTGTTCTCCAGCGTCTTCCCGGCCATGGGCACCGGCGCCCGCCTCGTGCTCCGCCGGCGCTTCTCGGCCTCGGAGTTCATGGCCGACGTCCGGTCGTCATCGGCCACGTTCTTCGCCACCATCGGCCGGGCGCTGTCCTTCATCGTGGGCACCCCGGCCGATCCCGATGACAACCACCACCACCTTCGCTTCGTGCTGGCTCCGGAGTCCTCGCCGTCGGACATGGCCATCTTCGAGGAGCGGTTCGGATGCAAGGTCTTCTCCGGCTACGGCTCCAGCGAGAACGCCATCATCTTCGTCCCCAAGCCGGGGCTCCCCGCCGACGCCCTCGGGGTGCCGCTGGACGGGCTCGATGTGGCCATCGTCGATCCCGAGACCGGGGAGGAGCGCGAGCCCGCCCGGTTCGATGCCTCGGGGAGGATGGTGAACGCCGCGGAGGCCACCGGGGAGATCGTCGGCCGCAATGCCCTCGGGCGCTTCGAGGGCTACTACAAGAACCCCGAAGCTACCGCGGCCCGGTCGCGCCTCGGTTGGTACTGGTCCGGCGACCTCGGCTATCGCGACGAGCAGGGGACCTTCTTCTTCGCCGGACGGAACATCGACTGGCTGCGGGTCGACGGGGAGAATTTCGCCTCCGCCCCGGTCGAGCGGGCGCTGAACCGGTTCGAGGGGGTGACCGGGGTGGCGGTCTTCGGGGTTCCGGACGAGCGGACCGTCGACGACCAGGTGATGGCGGTCCTCGAACTCGCCGAGCCGACCCGGTTCGACCCGTCGGCGTTCGACGGGTTCCTGGCCGCCCAGGCCGACCTGGGTACCAAGTGGACGCCCCGCTACGTCCGGGTGATGGACCGCCTCCCGGTGGGCGCCACCAACAAGCTGGACAAACTGGCATTGAAGGAGGCCGGCTGGCGGGTCGACGGCCCGGTGTACTGGCGGCCCGACCGGCGCCGGCCGCTGAGGCTCATGTCTGAGGATGATGCCCGCGGGCTCGAGGCGTCATTCGGGCTCCATCGCCAGCGCCGGTAGCAGGGTGTCGTTCGGATCGCTATGTGTCAGGGTGGTGCCGTGAGCGACGACTGGGCCCGGCCGGTGGTGCATTGGGAGATCGTGGCCCACGACCCGCAAGTGCTGGGCGAGTTCTATCGGGGGCTGTTCAATTGGGAGATCGGCGACGGCCCGATCATGACCGTCGATCCCGGGCTGGGCGGCCCGGAGCCCGGACCCGGTGGCCACCTCCGCCAGGGTGACGACGCCGGGGTGCGTCTGTACGTCCAGGTGCGCGACCTGCGAACCTCCCTGACTCTGGCCGCGGAGCTGGGCGGGGTGGTGATCACCGAGCCGTTCGACCTGCCGGGTGCCCCGACCCTGGCGGTCATCCATGACCCCGAGGGCAACGAGGTGATGCTGGTCCAGGCGTGAGGCGCGGCGGTCAGTCGAGGGTTTCGTAGGACCGGGTCTCGACGGTGGCCTCGTCGACCAGGGCCATGAACGCCCGCGGCGCTGGCTCCCGGTCCCATCCGCCGACATAGTTGGCGGCATCGGTGGCCGACGCCCACAGGTCGATGACCACCCAACTGCCGTCCGGGTTGCGGCCGGTGGTGCGGCGGACCATCCCCGGCTGTTGGTAGGCGAACTCGACCTGGACCCGCCGGTCGGCGGCCAAGAAGTCGGCCTCGGCCGTCTCCGGCCGCAATCGGAAGGTCATGATTTCGATCTGCACCTGACCGCTCCTCTGGTGGAGGCCGACGGATCGGCCGTGGCTGGCAACTGCCTCAGTGTCGCAGAGTTGCCGAGCCGTGTGGTTCGCGTCCGACCGACGGGGAAGCAGTACCATGCGGATTGCAGCACTTGAAACGGGCGCGCAGGACCTGTCGGAAGACGTCATACCTCGAGATGGAGATGCAGGGCCCCGTCTGAGAAGGAGAGATGTCATGCCATTCCGAAGGCCATTGCGCCGGTTCGCGCCCTACGTGGCCCTGTTGTTGCTGGCCGGAGTCGCCATCACCGTTCCCGCGTCGTCGGCGGTGCTGTCGTCACCCGCCGCCCGCGACGTCGGTAGCGGGTTCACGTGTTCTTCGTCATCCGGCGGTTATTGGCTGGTGGCATCGGACGGTGGTGTGTTTGCCTACGGTGGAGCCGGGTTCTATGGATCGATGGGCGGGCAAACGCTGAACTCGCCGGTGGTCGGCATGGTCCCGACCGCCGACGGGAAGGGCTACTGGCTGATCGCCGCCGACGGTGGGGTCTTCACCTTCGGCGACGCCACCTTCGCCGGATCGCAGGGCGGCTCGCCGCTGAACAAGCCGATCGTCGGCGGCGCCTCCGGAGGGTCGTGCGGGTCCTCGGCCAATACCATCCTCAACGGAGCAACCGTCCCCGCCGGCGGCATCGGCAACAACGGTGACTTCTATCTCAATACGACCTCTGAGACCTTGTACGGGCCCAAAGCCGGGGGCAGCTGGCCCGCCTCGGGGACCAGCCTCGTCGGGCCCCAGGGTGCCGCCGGACCTCAGGGCACCGCTGGATCCCAGGGGGCGACGGGGCCGGCCGGGACCACTGGTCCTGCTGGTCCTGCCGGTCCGGCCGGAGTTGCGGGCCCCATCGGTGTTCCCGGTCCGGCCGGTCCGCCGGGGCCCGCCGGTGGTGGGCTCTCGGACTACGTCAACCTGTTCTTGCCGGCGCCCACCGGTGGCATACCGGTCATCATCCCCGCCGGGGGACCGGTGTTGTTCAATGTCCCGCAGGTAATGACCGCCGGATTCACCTATAACGCATTGACCGGCGCCCTCACTTCCGCCAAGACCGGCGACTATGAGATCTCCTATCTGTTGATGAGCAACAGTTCAAACCCGTCGTTCGTCCTGGATGTCAACGGGACCGCGGCCCAGGCATGTGCTGCTACCACTCAGAATACGGACATTCACGGATCCTGCATCCTGTCGCTGGTCGCCAATGACGTGGTCACCGTGGTCAACCAAACGCCATTGACGTCGTTCCTCGGTGGCAACGACCCGGGCAACGCGGCCACCATGATCGTGGACAAACTCAGCGGCTGACTGACTGATTGGAGACGCACAACCCGGGCGCCGGCAACCTAGGCGCCACCGCCTGCCGGTGCCCGGGGGCGAACCGAGCCAGAATGGGTCATGCCGATAACCGTCCGGTCCGGCCAGGAGTCCGGCGATCGCCAGAGCCGGGCGTCCAGGAGGCTCTGGTTTGGGCTCATCGGGCTGTTGGTGGTGCTAGTGGCGGGGACGGTCGGCTACCTGCTGTTCGGGTACAGCGTCCTCGACGCGATATTCCAGACGGTCATCACCGTGACCACGGTGGGCTTCGGTGAAGCTCACAAATTCGACAACGGCCAGAAGATATTCACCATCGTGCTGATCATCACCGGGGTCGGCACCGCCGCCTACACGTTCAGCGTGGGGGTGGAGACGCTCGTCGAGGGCTACCTCGCCGACGAATTCGGGAGGCGACGGATGGAAAAGCAGATCAGACAGATGCAGGGCCACGTTGTCCTGTGCGGGTGGGGACGGGTGGGCCAGTCGATCGCCCGCTATCTGCTCACCTCGAACGATGACGTGGTGGTGGTCGACTCGGCGGCCGACCGCATCTCCACCGTGGACGGACCCGCGGTATGTGGCGATGCCACCGACGAGGAGGTGTTGCGCGCCGCCGGCATCAATCAGGCCCGGGTGCTCATCACCGCCCTCAACGGCGACGCCGACAACCTCTACGTCACCCTGACCGGTCGGTCGATGCGCCCCGACCTGTTCATCGTCTCCCGGATCGCCTCGGAGGCGGCCGCGGCCAAATTGATCCAAGCCGGGGCTGACCGGGTGGTTAATCCCCAGGATCTGGGTGGAGCCCGGATGGCGGCGCTGGCCGTGCAGCCCCATGTCGCCGAGTTCCTCGACGTCGTCATGCACGACGGCAGCCTCGAGTTCCGCCTCGAACAGATCGATGTTCCCGCCAACTCGTCGCTGGTCGGCCAGACCTTGCGCAGCGCCCGGGTCCACGCCCACACCGGCGCACTAGTCCTCGCCCTCCGTCACCCCACCGAGGAATTCCGCACCAATCCTCCCCCCGAGGCCGAGATCGGGGAGGGCGACGTGCTGGTGGTGGTCGGCAACGTGGAGCAGATCGAGTCGCTCCGCTCGCTGGCCTTGAGCCAGGACGCCCTGGACCAGATCTGAGGGTCAGCCCACCCCGGCCGACCACGCCTCGACGATGGTGACTTCGGCCTGCCGGGGGAAGACCTTCTCGGTGAGCACCCGATGGACCTCGTCGTCGCCATCCAGGCAGCCGTCGGCGAGCACGGTGAGCCGGAAGTCGAGATCGGCCGCCTGGCGGAGGGTGGAAAGAACCACCCCGCTGGTGGCGATCCCGGCGAGCACCAGCGAGTCCACCTCTGCGGCCCGCAGCAAGACCTCGAGGTCGCTCCCAGCAAAGGCGCTCACCCGCTTCTTCACCACCACGACGTCGGTGTCCTGGGTTTGAAGATCGGAGTGGAGGTCGGCTGCGGGGTCGGTGTCGGCGAGCCCGCCGGACACGGAGAGCGCGGCGAAGGCTTTGTTTCGGGGGGACACCTCGGGATAGCCGGGGCGAAACTCGACCTTGACCCACAGCACCGGGAACCCTGCCGATCGGGCGGTTTCTGCCGCCGCGTTAATCCGCGGCACGAAGCCGGCGTCGGCTTCGAAGCGTTCGAGCATGCCGGCTTGCAGGTCCATCAGCAGCAGCGCGGTGGTGGGCATGGGGGCTCCTTCGCGGCGTCATCCGAGCAAATTTTTTGGTACAGGGTTATCGTGGCCGCACACTACGCGTAGCCCGCTAGTGACGGGGCTCGCCAGCTTACGAGCGCGTATTCGGCTATCGCTGGTTTGGACATCCGGGGCAGTGGGTTGCGCCCAATCACCGGAGGCTCACCATGTCCACTGTCCAACGCTGGCAGACTCCTGCCTGCCTCAGCTTGGTTCTCATCGCGGCAATCCTGTTCGTGTTCTCGCTGGGCCTTCGAACCGAGATGCGCCCGATTGCCGCCGCCCAAAGCCCGGTGGCGGCGGACACCCCCGCCCCGACCGTCTGCCCGACGACGCCGGTGGCCGCCACCGTCGCGACGCCGACCCTGGCCCCGGCACCCATCGGCATCAACCAGAATGTCTCTGGCTCGAGCAATCTGGCGGTGGCCGGAAGCCGCAACCAGACCCAGGGGAATGACGGTGGCTTCGGCGACGTCGGCATGCAGTTCCAGAACGTCAACGTGCTGGCGCCGATCAACATCGTGCACATCTCCAACGAAGGCAGTGGCAATACCAACAACGTGAACATCGGGCCGGCCGGCCCGGTGACCACCACTACCCCGGCCACCACCACCCCGACCCCGGCCACGGTCGATCCGGCGACCACGACGACGACTGATCCAGCGCCGACGCCGACGACCATACCCACCCATGTCTGGGTGCCGCCGACCGTACCGACCACCACTACCACCACGACGGCCCCGGCCCCCACATCGTGATCGATTGGGGCTGAGGCCGGTCGTCGCCTGACGACCGTCAGCTCAGATTGAGGTGGCTCCCGCCGACCGCGGATCGGCGGGGGCCAGGTCTCGTTCGAAGGCAACCGCCTCTGAGTAGGGGCCGAAGGGCGGGATCATCCGGTAGCCGAGGTGGCCATACATGGCGATGGCCTCCGGCTGGGAAGGACCGGTCTCCAGCTGCACCCGGGTGTAGCCGAGTTGGCGGGCGGCATCCTCCAGCGCGGCCAGGACGGTGGTGGCCAGCCCCCGTCGGCGGTATTCCGGTGAGGTCCACATGCGCTTGACCTCGCAGGTGTCGTGCTCCAGGCGACGGATGCCACCACCGGCCACCGTCTGATCGCCATCGATGAGGACGACGAAGGCGCCGGTGGGGGGATCGAACTCATCGGGATGAGCCAGGCTCATCTCGTCGACCGGTCCGTACCGGCGCTCGTACTCTGCCGCCAGGCCGGCGAGCAAGGGGGCGACGATGGGGTCGGAGAGCCGAGCCTGGCGAAGTTCCATCCGCCAATTATCGCGGGCCGGCCGCCGAACCCGGCCAAGTCCTGGTCGGGGCGGCCCTCGGTAGTCCGGGGGGAGGGTCGCAGAAATTTCGGATCATCGGATTCTGACGGGGTCGCGCCCTCATCGGACCACGATTGAACCCAGCACCCGCCAGTTGGGCTTGCCGGCATAGAGAAGAGCCCGAATCCGGTAGTTCTCAAAGTTGCGGAACCCGAAGCCGATGCGCTTGATCCGCTTGATCAGGTTGTTGAGCCCTTCGGTCGGCCCGTTGGTCACTCGAGCCAGGTGGAAGTTGCAGATCTTGTCGAACCATCTCCGAAGGGTCCGGCCGAGCCGTTGGATCTCAGCGGGCATCGCCTTTTTCACGCAGTGACGCTGGAGTTCGTCGAGCATGGCCCTGGCCTCGTCGGGGTCTGGCGTCCGATAGAAGTCCCGCAGGCGCTCTTTGATGCGATAGGCGATGGCCACCTCCGCACTCGGGTCGCCCAGCTCGAGAAGGGAACGGAGGCGCTGGGCGGCAGGGTCACTCAGGCGCTCTTCGCCGACCAGGAGGAGGTGGCGGGCCCGAAACAGCGGGTGGTCGGCCTTGCCCCGCCGAGCGCCCTGCTCGGACTGCACCCGCCGACGGATGGCATCGAGGGCCCGGTTGGCCAGCGCGATCACGTGGAAGGGATCCACCACCTGGTCCACCTTGGGCAAGACGACCGAATAGACCGCCGCATAGGCGTTGGACATGTCGAGGGCCCCGAAGCGGATGCGCTCCTTCCAGCTTCGGGGCTGTTTGTCCAGCCAGCGGGCCACGTCCACGAAGGCGCGAGAGGGCAGGATCTCGATGATCTGGTGGTGCTCGACATCGGCCACCGTCGTTGCGTAGTCGGTGTGCCCCTTGGCCGAGAGCCGGACGAAGGAGGTCTCGTCCAATCCGATGGCGCTGGTGCGGTTCATCCGCTTGCGATCGGCGTCGAGGAGGGCGGAGCCATAGGTACACACGGCGTCGTTGACCGTGTGCCAGTCGCAGTCGAGCTCGTCGGCCACCTCGGAGACGGTGCGCCCGGTGCCGACCTGGACGGTCGCCCACTTGGCGGCCCGGGTGGTGAGCAGGCAGTTCTTGGCCGCGATCCGGTGGTCACCGAGCACCCAGCTTCTTTTGGGACAGCCGGCAGCCACACAGCGCATCCGGTGCTTTTTCCAGCCAAGACGCATCGGGGTTCCATAGACCGGCAGGTCGATGTAGTGGACCACCGGGCGCTCTTTGACCTGGGCCCGTTCCCCGCAGCTGGGACAGGGCACGACGCCCACGACCTGCTCGATCATCAGCTCCACGTCGGGACCCCGCCGCTCATAGGCAAGGACACGGACGTCTTTGAGGCCCACCAGGGCCTGGACGATCTCGCTATGGTCAGTAACAACGAAGGTGCTTCTGGGAAGTTGGCTCACACCACAACCCTGGAGCACCTTCGCCATTTCCGGGGGGACCTACGTCAGGGCGCGACCCCGCTGAGATCCGAAGAACC
>DASZIT010000022.1:0-75196 GCA_035948855.1 Acidimicrobiales bacterium
CGGGCCGCCGAGTTTGATGGCAGCGAGCTGTTCGAAGACCAGGGACACGTCATTCACATCGAGGCCCGGGCGCAGCACGTCCTTCACCCGCTCGAACAATTCGACCATGAGCTCGTTCGCCCGGCCGGCCAAGGCAAACAGCTCTTGGCTCGGTTCGAACTTGCCGGCCAGGGCGAGGGTCAACGAGCTGGTGCCGGCCTCGACCATCTTGTGCATGAAGGCCGAGAAGACGGTCCAGTCATCCCGGTCGTCAGCCAGGGCCGACTCGACGATCGATACGACGAGATCCAGACCATCGCCGCAGAGTTTGCGGAGAAGGTCGTCCTTGCTGGGGTAGCGGGAATAGAGCGCGCTGATCCCCACCCCGGCTCGATGGGCCACCGCGGTGATCGGCGCCCCGGGGTCGGCGATGAAGACCTCCCGGGCCGCTTCGAGGATGCGACCGTCGTTGACGGCCGCCTGGCGGCGGCGTCCGCTCAGGGGTGCCGGGACTTCTGATTCTTGGGGCATTTCCGAAATTATACCGGAATAAAAGATTCCGTTCTGTTTACGGTTCCCATTTGATCCCGGAGCTTTTCATCGGGCGTGTCGGCAGATCACCCGGGCGAGGCGGTGACATTCTGGAGCCGCAGTTCACCGTGGGCCACCAGCTTCCCGGCTCCGTCCTTGACGTCGACCTGCCACAGCTGCTGGGTACGACCCTGGTTGAGCGCGACGGCCTCCACGTTGACCCGACCGGCGGTGACCGACCGCAGGAACTGGGTGGTGTTGGTGAGCCCGACCGCGACCATCCCCTGGTCCTTCACCGCGGTGGTGGCTCCGATGCTGGCCGCACTCTCGATGGCGGTGGCGTACACCCCGCCATGCACGATGCCCCACGGGGTGTGGTGCTCCGGTCCGAGTTCGATGTGCCCGGTGACCCGGGTGCCGGTGACCTCGTCAATGACCAGACCGGCGGCGGCAACGAAGGCGCTGCCCGTCTCGAGCGAGACGGCGTTGAGGCTCGGCCCTCCCCGGGAGGTCGCCGGGGTCGAATCGGTCACCCGTTGGTCTTCTGTCGACGTTTCGTTCACAAAAACGACTGTAGGAGATTGCGTTCTATCACGCAACCCACTACCATCGCCTCCTGTGGAGCAGCACACCGCGGCGGAACTGCCTGGCATTGGGGCCCGGCGCCCACAAAGTGCCGGATCCGGCCCTCCGACCGGCCGGTTGTTCTCGTGACCACGTCGGCGCCGAGCCTGCCGGCCGCCTCGTTTTCGGAGGTAAGCGGGTTGGTGGCCCGACGACCTGGGTGCTTCGACGCTGACGTCAACCCGGAGTGGACCATCGGCGGGAAGCCCAACGGCGGATATCTCCTGGCCATGCTGGGCCGGGCCGCCGCCTCGGTGTCTGAACACAGCCACGTCATCGCGGCCAGCGCCCATTTCCTCCATTCTCCCGACCCCGGTCCGGTCGTCGTCGAGGCCGACGTCCTGCGAACCGGACGCACGGCGAGTCAGGTTCACGCCCGGATGAGCCAAGGTGACCAGGCCTGCGTTGAAGCGTTGCTGACCACCAGCCAACTGGACGAAGCGACCGTTCCCTATTGGGATCGGGGCCTGCCGCCGGTGAGCCAGATCGCCTTTGAGGACTGCACCCGTTTGGTCCCGCAGACACCGAATGGAATCCGGGTCGCGCTCATGGAGCAAATCGAGGTGCGGCTGGAACCCGGGTCGGATTCCTTCAGAACCCAGCCAACCGGGCGGGGCGAGCTACGCGGTTGGTTGGCCCTTCCGGCGGGCGAATCCTTCGACCCGGCCTCACTGCTCTTTGCCGTCGATGCCTTCCCGCCGGCAACCTTCGACATCGAGTTCACCGGCTGGGTACCCACCCTCGAGTTGACCGTCTATGTGCGGGCCCTGCCGGCACCCGGCCCGGTACGGATTCTGCAGCGGGCGCACCTGATCGAGGCGCAGCGGGTCGACGAGTCGTGCTTCGTCTGGGACCACGCCGGCCGTCTGGTCGCTCAAGGGACTCAGCTCGCCGGCATTCGCCTCGGATGAACGCCGGATCTGCCCGATAGAGTCTGGCCCGGTGTCCGATGACCAGGAACGGCTCATAGCGATCGCAGGCCGAGAGGTGAGGATCTCGAGCCCCGACAAGATCTATTTTCCCGAACTCGGCGCCACCAAGTTCGAACTCGTCTCGTACTACCTCCAGGTCGAACAGGCGCTGCTGAATACCGCGGCTGGGCGTCCGGCCATGCTCCAACGGTTTCCCAACGGTGCCACCGGTAAGTCGTTCTTTCAAAAGCGGGTGCCGTCCGGCGCACCGTCGTGGCTCGAGACAACCACCGTTTCCACGCCGAACGGCACGACCTCCAACGCACTGGTGGTCGCCGACCTCGCCCACGTCGCCTGGGCGGTCAACCTGGGCTGCCTCGGTCTGCACCTGTGGCCCTACCGGGCTGCCGACGCGGCCTTCGCCGACGAGTTGCGGATCGACCTCGACCCCCAACCCGGAGTCGGGTTCGACGAGGTGCGGGCGGCGGCGTACCACTGCCGCGACCTTCTCGACGAGCTGGGACTCGTCGGCTACCCGAAGACGACAGGCAACCGGGGACTGCACATCTACCTCCGGCTGGAGCCGCGCTGGGACGCCACCGAGGTGCGCGCCGCAGCCGTGGCCTTCGCCCGAGAGACGGAACGCCGGCACCCCACCCTCATGACCGCCAATTGGTGGAAGGAGGAACGGGGCACGCGGGTCTTTGTCGACTTCAATCAGAACGCCCCGCACAAGACGGTCTTCGGCGCCTGGTTCGCCCGACCCCGAACCGGCGGTCAGGTGTCAACGCCGCTGTCGTGGGATGAAGTTGCCGACGTGCTTCCCGACGACCTGACCATCAGAACCGTCCCCGACCTGCTTGAGCAACGGGGCGATCCCTGGTCGGGGATCGGCGATGCCCTGCAGTCCCTTCAGCCCTTGCTCGACCTCGCCGAGCGCGACAAGGCGGCCGGGCTCCACGACGCGCCATGGCCGCCCGAGTACCCGAAGGGCGCCGACGAGCCGACCCGGGTGGCCCCCAGCCGGGCGAAGAAGTCGTAGCTGATGGATCCCGTCTCCACCCTCCGCCGGATCTCCTATCTCCTGGAGCGCAACGGTGCGGATAGCTACAAAGTCCGCGCCTTCCGGCAAGCCGCCACCGCCCTGGAGCCCATGTCCGAGGCGGACCTGCACCAGCTGGCCGCCTCCGGGCGCCTGCAGACCATCCCGGGTGTCGGGAAGTCGACCGCCCAGGCCATCAGCGAAGCGCTGGCCGGTGAGGTCCCCGCCTACCTGGCCAAGCTCGAGACCGAGCCACCGGACATCACCCTGGATGCCGCCGCCCAGGCGCTGCTCGACCAGCTCCAGGGGGACTGCCATTCCCACTCCGACTGGTCGGACGGTGGCAGCCCTATCCGAGAGATGGCGGAGGCGGCCCGGGACCTGGGTCGCGGCTATCTGGTCCTGACCGACCACAGCGCCCGGTTGACGGTGGCCCACGGGCTCGATGCCAAGCGGCTCCGGAAACAGCTCGAGGTGGTCCGCACCCTGAACGAAGAGCTGGCCCCGTTCCGGATCCTCACCGGGATCGAGGTGGACATCCTCGAGGACGGCGCCCTCGACCAGGACGAGGATCTCCTCGCCGAGCTCGACGTGGTGGTGGCCAGCGTCCACTCCAAACTCCGGATGGATGCCCCCACCATGACCCGGCGCATGCTGGCCGCCATCGAGAGCCCGCACACTGACATTCTCGGGCACTGCACGGGACGGTTGATCACCGGCAAGGGTCGGCCGCAGTCAACCTTCGACGCCGAAGCCGTCTTTTCCGCCTGTGCCCGCACCGGCACCGCGGTGGAGATCAATTCCCGTCCCGAGCGGCAGGACCCGCCCGAGGACCTCCTACGCCAGGCCATCGAGCTCGGCTGTCTGGTCTCCATCGACACCGACGCCCACGCACCCGGGCAACTCGAGTGGCTCGGTCGAGGATGCGTCAACGCGGTGCGGGCCGAGGTGCCCGAGGACCGGGTCGTCAACCGAAAGTCCGCCGACGAACTCCTGGCCTGGACGGCCACTCACGCCGCCTGAGGGCACCGCGGGATCCTGGGTACGATCAGCGGGTGACCCTTCCCGTACCGCCACCGGTGGCGCCCATGCTGGCCAAACTCACCCGGGAGCTCCCCCGGGCCGACGGCATGTTCTACGAACCGAAGTGGGACGGCTTCCGCTGCATCGTCTTCCGGGACGGCGACGAGGTGGAGTTGGGTAGCCGGAACGAGAAACCGCTGACCCGGTACTTTCCCGAGCTCATCGCGCCCCTCAAACGCGATCTCCCCGACCGCTGCGTTCTGGACGGAGAGATCGTGATCGCCGGACCTCATGGCTTGGACTTCGATGCCCTGTCCCAACGGATCCATCCGGCCGAGTCCCGGATCACCATGCTGGCCTCGACCACACCGGCCTCCTTCGTGGCCTTCGACATTCTGGCGTCGGGCGATCGCGACCTCTGTGATGCCCCCTACGCCGAGCGGCGCAAACTCCTCGAGAAGACGCTCAAGTCATCGAAGGCGCCGATCCATCTGACCCCGGCGACGACCGACCCTGACGTGGCCAGCGACTGGTTCTCGCGGTTCGAGGGGGCGGGCCTCGACGGGGTGGTGGCCAAACCCGGCGACCTCCGATACCTCCAGGACAAGCGGGCGATGTTGAAGGTCAAGCATGAGCGCACGGCCGACTGTGTGGTGGCCGGCTTTCGCTGGCACAAAGAAGGAGGCATCGTTGGATCGCTACTGCTCGGCCTCTACGACCAGAAGAAGGTCCTGCACCACGTCGGGGTGGCCTCCGGGTTCACCGCCGCCCGGCGCAAGGAGCTGGTGGGGGAACTGGAGCCGCTTCGGTCCGGCGCCATCGAGGGCCATCCCTGGTTGCAGGCGGCCACCGAGTCGAGCCGGATCCCGGGGGGCACCAGCCGCTGGAGCGCGGGCAAGGACATGAGCTGGGAGCCCCTGCGGCCCGAGCTGGTCTGCGAGGTCTCCTATGACCACCTCCAAGACGAGCGCTTCCGCCACGGCACCTCCTTCCGGCGGTGGCGTCCGGACCGGCAACCCGCCTCTTGCACCTACTCCCAACTCGACGCACCGGTTCCGATGGAGCTCTCCCTGGTGTTCGACGCCCTCAGCTAGCCGCGAGGTTGGCGGCCCGCTCGGCCAGAGCCGGAGCCCGTAGATGGCGGCACATGCCCTCGAACTCCGGAGTGGGTCCGCGCCATTGGAGATCGGCGACGTCGGGAAGCAACGTACGGTCGATCCGGAGGACGGCGAGGGTCCGGAACAACCGGACCAGGTCTCGCTGGTTTGCCAGAGTGGCGGCCAATTTGTCGGCGCCCCGCACGGATTTGCGCACTGCGGGATCCCAATCGTTGGCGTTGTCGGGAATCGCGTCGACTTGCTCGTAGTGGGCCAGCACGAGTGCGGCCGAACGTTTGCCCCACCCGACCAGACCCGGGAAACCGTCGGCGGAGTCGCCCACCAGGGCCAGCCAGTCAGGAATCGATTGGGGTGAGACTCCGAACTTGGCCCGCACGCCGTCCTCGTCGGTGACCACGTCCTTGCGCCGATCGAGCTGGACCACCCGTTTGCCCACCACGCACTGGGCCAAGTCCTTGTCGGGCGTGCAGATGACCACCTGATCAACGGTCTGGTCGTCGGCGGCGACCGCGGCCGCCGAGGCCAAGGCGTCGTCGGCCTCGACCTCGACCATCGGCCAGACCACCACGCCGAGCGCGACGAGGGCGTCCTCGAGCGTGTTGAACTGAGATCTCAGCGCGTCCGGGATTTCGGCCCCGGTCTTGTAGTCGTCCCACAACTGGTTGCGAAACGATTCGATGACGTGGTCGGTGGCCACCCCGAGATGGGTGACGTCGCCGGACAGCATGCCCAGCACCGAAGTGACGACGCCATAGGTGGCACCAATCTCCGTCCCGTCGTCGGCCGCTCGAGGCGGCTGCCCGAAGAATTGACGGAACAGCTCGTAGGTCCCGTCGAGCAGATGCACACGCATGAGGTTCCGTCCTTCGGTATCGGCGCGGTTTGGGTCACGTGCCCCGCAGCCAGAGCCTACGTACGCAGCCGCAGCCATGCGGACAGGTCCGATCCAGCATCCAGGTTCGGCCCTCGGAATGAGTTGTTATGGACATGTGAGGGCTTCCCCTGGGCTCTTGTTCGGCCGATTCGACGGGTACATACTGCAAACTGTGACTGAGCCAGCTCCTCCCGCCCTCCGTCGCAAGCTCACGCTCGGCGACGTGACCATCGCGGTGGTGACCGGCGCGATATTCCTCGGCGCCCTCGCGGTGCGCAGTCGGTTGGTGTTCGCCATTGTCGTCGTGGCCGCCATCTTCGTGCCGATGGAGAGGATCTTCGCCCTGCGTTCGCAGCGGGTGTTCCGCGCCCGTTGGCGGACCGACCTGGTCCACTTCGTCGTCAACAACCTCCTGACCACCGGCCTGCTGGTGGTGGTCGTGGTCACCATCGGGGCGTCGCTTCGGGCGGCGGTGCCGGGGTCGCTCCGCGGGGCGGTCGCCGGCCAGAGTCTCGGGCTCCAATTCGCCGAGGCGTTTCTGATCGCCGAACTCTGTGGCTACTGGGCCCACCGCGCCACCCACAGGGTGCCGATCCTCTGGCGGTTCCACCGGGTCCACCACTCCATCGAGGAGATGGACTGGCTGGCGGCCGGCCGCCTGCATCCCATCGACCAGGCCTTCAGTCGATCGTGCATCGTTCTGCCCCTGGTCGCCCTCGGCTTCACCAAATCCACCTTCGGGGCATTCCTGGTGTTCCTCACCTTCCAGGCACTGTTCATCCACGCCAATGTCCGGTTCCGGTTGGGGCCGCTGCGCTGGCTGATCACCACCCCGGAGTTCCATCACTGGCATCACTCCGGTGATCCGGCCGCCTACAACAGCAACTTCGCCGGCGAGTTCCCGGTGCTGGACCTGATCTTCGGCACCCTGCATCTCCCGTCCGGAAACATGCCCGACAAGTACGGGATCGAGGAGTCGGCGCCCAATGGCTACCTGGCCCAGTTGCTCTGGCCCCTGCGCCGATCCGTCGCCTCGGTGGGTGCAACCGCCCTCGCGGCGTCGACGAACCCCGTGGTCGGAGCCACCGCCGACCTGACCTGAGCCCTCGGACTTGTCCGCTCCGAGTCGGATTAACGCGATGGACACTGAGACGATACCGGGGTGAAATCTCGACCTTGTTCACTATGAGTGGACAAGGTTTCCGTCGATTCCGGAGAGGGATACCCGATGCTCACCGACCTGGAGCGCTTCGTCGGGCAGGATGGCCGCGACGAACTCATCGATCAAGTCGAACGCCAGATCGCCGCCGAGGGCGTCACCTACATCTATTTCCAGTTTGCCTCGGTGACTGGACGGGTGATGGGAAAAGGCATTCCTTCCGACCATTGGCCGACGGTGGCCACCAAGGGATTCCAGCTCGTCTATGGCGCGACCGCCAACCTCTTCATCGATCGCCATGGCGAGTACATCGGCTACGGGCCCGAGGCGCCTGAACTGGTGGGACTGCCCGACGTCGAGACCTTCAGCGTCCTGCCCTGGGATCCCAAGGTGGCCCGGGTGTTTTGCACCCTGTTCCGCGGCCGGGAGGAACTCGAGGATCCGGGCAGCTACCTCACCTCTGACTGCCGGGGAAATCTTCGGCGGCTGCACGAGGAGTTCACCGCCGACACCGGACTCACCCTCCGGGTCGGGTGTGAGCCGGAGATGATGTGGCTCAAGACCAATGAAGACGGGTCTCCCTCGGTGGAAGGAGCAACCCGCCCGTACTGCTACCACATCGACCAGTTCTCAGAACTGCAACCGGTCATCCACCGGGTGATCGAATATTGCGGCCGACTCGGACTCGACATGATCCAGGGGGATCACGAGGACGCGCCGGGCCAGCTCGAGCTCAACTTCGCCTTCGATCGGGCGGAGCTCACCGCCGACCGGCTCACCACCTACCGCCAGGTTTGCAAACAGGTCGGCCGCGAGCTCGGGCTGTTCCCCTGTTTCATGCCCAAGCCGTTCATGGGGGTCTCCGCCAACGGGTGCCACCACAACTTCTCGTTGTGGCAGGGCGACACCAACACCTTCCTCCCGGAGGGAAGCGACGTCCGGACACCCAGCAAGACGGGACAGCACGCCATCGGCGGGGTGCTGACCCACCTCCGGGCCCTGACCGCCATCACCGCCCCCACCGTCAACTCCTACCGGCGATTCGCGGATGCCGGGTTCTGGGCGCCGATATTCGCCGACTGGGGGTTCCAGAACCGCACCACCGCCCTCCGGGTCAGCGCCCCCGGCCGGTTCGAGTATCGCTCGGTCGATTCGTCGGTCAACCCCTATCTCTCCATGGCTGCGCTGCTGGTGACCATGCGCGACGGGCTCGCCCAGAGCATCGATCCCGGCCCACCGGAGGAGGGCAACATCTATGACGCCATCGCGGCCGGAAAGTCGGTGGAACGTATCCCGAGCACCCTGGGTGAGGCGCTAGACGCCCTCGAGGCCGACGATGTGGTCCGCCAGGCGCTCCCGGGAGACATGTACCGGGTGTTCATGCACTACAAGCGGGACGAGTGGGAGCGCTTCATCGGCACCGTCACCGACTGGGATATCAAGGAGTACCTGGACATCTTGCCCTAGGGGCGGATGAGCGCAGGACGATCAATGGACGAGACGGCGAACAAGGAGGGTGCCCAGGCCGTCACCGCGGAGCCCCGCGGCATCTGCCGCACCCTGGTCTTTCAGCACCTGGCCGTAGAGCATCCCGGCTCGCTGGGCCGGTTGCTCGACGCGGCCGGTGTCGAGCTGGTGACGGTCGAACTGGATGAAGGCGACCCGATTCCCGAGCTCGAGCCCTTCGACCTGCTCATCGCCATGGGCGGGCCGATGGACGTCTGGGAGGAGGACAGCCACCCCTGGTTGGTGGCGGAAAAGGCAGCCATCCGTCGATGGGTGACCGATCTCGACCGCCCCTACCTGGGCGTCTGCCTGGGCCACCAGCTCCTGGCCAGCGCCCTCGGCGGTACGGTCGAGCCGATGACCACCCCCGAGGTGGGGGTGGTCCGGATGTCGCTCACCTCGGCGGCGGCGGCTGATCCACTCTTTTCGGCCCTGCCGGCCACCATCGAAGGGCTCCAGTGGCACGGGGCTCAGGTGACCCGGCTACCTCCGGACAGCACCGTGCTCGCCGGCAACGACGCCTGCGCGGTGCAGGCCTTCCGGGCGGGACCGCAGGCCTGGGGAGTGCAGTTCCACGTCGAGGTACTCGAGACCACCGTGGCCGACTGGGCGACGGTTCCCGCCTATCGAGCCGCGCTGCAGGAGTCCGACCATGATGCGGACGGGCTGGAGCTCGCCGTCGCCGACCACCTCGCGGGGATGGCCGAGGTGACGGGGAGGCTGGCGGCCGGGCTGGTGGCGCGGGTGGGCACCCGGTCGGGCCCGGCTCCATCTCGCGGCGATCTCGGGCGTCCGGTTGCCCGGATCGGCTCCTGAGCGGTGATCGCTCCCGACCAAGGTGGAGCCGAGTCATTGGCCACCTGGATGTCCCAGCAGGAATTGACGACCGTCCACCTCGGCCTGGTCGACGCCTCCGGCACCCTTCGCGAAAAGCAGCTGGGACCTGCTGCCGCGGCTCGTGCGTTCGAGCAGGGGTGGCAGTTCATCGACGCCATCCAGTGGTGGGACCCGAACGACCGCACCTGGCGAGGCGGCGGATCCGTGGACGCCGCGGTATCGGTCGACCGCAACAGCGGCCGGCGCTACCCGTTCGACGCCGGGGCCGCCTTCTTTCTCGCCGACTTCACCGGGACGCTCGGCGAGTTGTCCCCCCGGGTCCAGCTCCAGCGCATGGTGGATCGGGCCGCCGCGTGCGGGCTGGTACCGGAGGTTGGATGGGAGTTCGAGCTGATCGTCCTCGACCAGGCCGAGGCTGAGCTCCGTGGCGGCGGTTTGCCGGAGGTGCTCCGACCGGCCATGGTGGCCAACCGGTGCTGGTCGGCCCTCACCCCTGCCGTCGAGGCGGAGGCCATCGGCGGCCTGCTCGACACCCTCGCCGCCGGGGACGTCCCGGTCGACCATGTCTGCGCCGAGCTAGGCCCGGGCTGCCTGGAGCTGGCCACCGAGCACCGACCGGCGGTCCGCTCCGCCGACGACGCCGCCCTGGCCAAGGTCTTCACCAAGGCCTACTACGGGCGGCGCGGCCAGACGGCGACGTTCATGGCCCAACTCGCGGAGGAGTTCCCGGGGCTGGGAGGCCATCCAAGTCTTTCCTTCCGGTCGACCACCGACGGACAACCGGTGATCGAAGACGAGCATGGTGAACTCTCCAAAGTCGCCCTCTCCGCCATCGCCGGGGTCATCAGCCTTCTCCCCGAGTTGTTGGTGATGGCGGCCCCCACCCCCAATTCCTATCGGCGCTTCGCGCCCGGGAACTGGGCCCCGTCCACCGCCACCTGGGGCCCGGGGAACTACAGCTGCGCGTTGCGGGCGGTGGCCGGCGCGTCGAGGGACAGCCGGCTCGAACTCCGCATCGCCGGCGCCGACACCAGTCCCCATCTCTGCTTGAGCATGTTCCTGGGCGCGGCGGTCTGGGGTGTGGAACACGGCCTCGACCCGGTGGCTCCGGTGCTACCTCCCGCCGACGGCCGGTCGATGCCGGGAGCGGGCATCCTGCCCCGCAACCTGCTCGAGGCCTCCGAGGCGTTTGCCTCCAGCCAGGCGGCCATCGACCTCTTCGGGCCGGCGTTCGTCGACCACTACGCCGCCTCCCGGATCGCCGAGGAGGAAGCCTGCCGGCGGTTCGTCCCTACCCAAGAGGTACTGCGCTACCTCCAGCAAGTGTGAGCCGCGGAGGTGTCATGGCCCTGACCGAAACGGAACCGCTCGAATTCAGTGAGGAGCAGATCGCTCGATTTCATGCCGACGGCTTCCTCATCGTCGACCGGATCATCGATCCCGGCCTGGCCGCGTCCGCCCTGGCCCGCTACCCGGAGCTGTTTGACGGGCAGTTCGAGACGGGCCTCTACCCCGACGAGTGGAACTGGCGCCCCGGCCGGGACGCCCCCGATCTGACCCGCCAAATCTGCAACGGGTGGAAATCGGACCGCGATATTGCCCGGGTCGTCCTACGAGCGGACATCGGCGAAGCCTGCGCCCGGCTGGGAAACTGGCCCGGCACCCGCCTCAGCCAGGACAACGTCCTGTGGAAACCGTCGGGCGGCAAGCCCCTCGGGTTCCACCAGGACTCGAGCTATGAACAGTGGACGGTTCCCCCCGAGTGGGTGAGCTGCTGGATTGCCCTGGAAGACACCACCGCGGCGGGTGGCACCGTCGAGTATGTGCGTGGTTCCCACCAATGGCAACAATGGGGGATGATCGACGAGTTCCACGGTCCTGCCGACCCCCATAAGGACCTGCGGGAAGCCGCGGCTGCCGCCGGCGTGGAACCGGAGCTGGTCCCGGTCGAGGTGCCGGCGGGTGGCGGGGCGTTCCACGCCGGATGGACCTGGCACGGGTCGGACGCCAACCGGGCCTCGGTCCCCCGTCGGGCACTGGTGGCCCACTGCATGTCGTCAGAGGCGCGGTTCCATCCCTCCACCGTCGGCTACCTCTACAGCCGATACAAGCGCTTCGGGGACGACACCATGGACGAGACGCACTTTCCGATTATCTGGCGTGACGACGGGTACCGGTCGCCGTTCATCGAGCCGTATTGTGACCGCCGGATCGGTTGGGCGGGCGACGAAGACCCGGTGTGACGGAGTACCACCTGGGGGTTCGGCGCGAAGCCTCGCTCGTGGGCGGGAGGTACAGTCGCCGGTGGAGGCTGGCAATGACGGAGCACGGAAGCGACATTGATCGGAGCCAGGAATGGGACCTCTTGAAGGCCCGATTCCTTCGGCTCCCCGGTGAACGACCGGCGTCATCGGCAGGGGGACTCCACCATTTCGCTTTGCTCTCGAGCGATGTCGAGCGAACCATCGCCTTCTATCAAGACCTCCTCGAGTTTCCATTGGTCGAGCTATTCGAGAACCGGGACTACCGAGGGTCGACCCATTTCTTCTTTGACGTCGGCCACGACAACTACCTGGCGTTCTTTGACTTCCCTGGCCTTGAACTCGGTCAATACCGCGAAGTTCTCGGGGGCCTTCACCACATCGCAATCTCGGTGACCCCCGACCGGTGGGAACAACTGATCTTCAAACTGGAAGCGGCCGGCGTCGAGACACACATCGTGAACGGATCCTCGGCTTACTTCCCGGGACCCGACGGCGAGCGATTGGAGCTCCTTTCACTCCCGCTCAACGACATGTACGGCACGGTCGTCAGCCGATCAACCGCGCCGAGCAGCTGAGCGCCCTGCCCGTGCCCGGCTTCGTGGCTGCCTCTTCACCGGATGGCTAGGAGTTGCCGTCGTCGTCGTGCCACTTCCACCACCCGTACGGTGGGGTCTGCGGGTAGTCCTCGGGCGAGTCCTCCCAGTCCTCCTGGCGACCAAGCGCAGTGAGATCGAGGTAGCTCCAGGTGCCCCCCATCGTCTCGTCGCCACGGTTGTTGATGAAGTAGGTCCGGAACACACGGTCACCGTCGCGGATGAACGCGTTGGTGCCGTGCCATTCGTCCACGCCGAAGTCGGCGTCGAAGCCGTCGGTCATCGAGTACCACGGCATCCCCCAGCCCATCCGTTCCTTCACGCGCTCGATGTCGGCCAGCGGTGCACGGGAGGCGAAGGCGAGTGTGGTGTCCCGGGCATTCAGATGGGCGACATGGGCGACCTGGTCGGCGACCAGGGAGCAGCCGATGCAAGCATGATCGGGCCAGCCGAACACGCCGGGTTCGAAGAAGGCGCGGTAAACGATCAGCTGGCGGCGGCCCTCGAACAGATCCAGCAGGCTCGCTTTGCCGTTGGGCCCGTCGAACTCGTAGTCCTTCTCCACCGGCAGCCATGGCATCCGCCGACGCTCGGCGGCCAGCGCATCACGGGCGCGGGTCAACTCCTTCTCCTTCACGAGCAGTTGTTGGCGCGCCGCTTCCCATTCCTCCGGTGAAGGGCGCTCCTTCAACCGTTGGGCTTGCGATGCGACCTGGTGCTGTGCCATGGCAATCCTCCTTCTCACTGTGGCGGACGCGAGCCGGTCGATTGACCCCTCGCCTCAGTTAAACATTCAACTGATCTGTTTACTATCACGCCACCGGGACAAGGTCAACACATTGGTTGAATATCAAGCTCTCGGCTGGCGTACGAGGTCCGGCAAACTGCACCAGTGGGCGCTCATGCCACCGGGTTGCCATCCTTCAGCCGGGCATTGGAGGTCCGGGAGCTCGTCTGGCCCAACACCATGCACTTTGGCGGCGCGCGGCGAAATGCTCGTCTCGGGGTCCCACTCACTCGCGCTTGAGCGAGATCGCCAGGTCCGGCTTGACAATGGAGGCGACGTACCGCGGCCAGATCATGGCCCCGTGGCAGCGGAAGTTGACGACATCGCCATCGGCCACATCAAACACGTGATCGCGGCTCGAATATCGGCCTGCCCGTATTCGGAGGGCGTGATGTCCTGACTCAACCGGCGTGTCGACCGTTTCATGATTTTCAATCGAGCCGACACCCTTTCCATCGACGGAGATCTCGAATCGACCGCGTCGAAGCTCAATTCCGGCGCCTTCCCGAGTCAACTTGAGCGTTGCTGACACGATTGCTCTCCTTTCTGTACAACGACACGCAGTTGACGACGCCCGGCGTCGCTGTCGGCCGACCGCGTCCCGAGTCGTCCACGCTCGAACTTAGCCGTCGCTGTCCGTGAGCGACATAGTGATCTATCAGGCATTTCGGGGTGGCCTCGGTACTTGTTCTTCGACCGAGGGGGTGACCGGTCGGGTAACCTCATCTCATGACGCCGGAAGAGATTGCCGACCTCGTATGTCTGCGCCGGGCGCGCGACCGCATAGACCGCGACTACGCGCAACCCCTCGATGTCCCGGCTATGGCGGGTACTGCGCTGATGTCGCCCGCGCACTTCTCCCGCAAGTTCCGGGCGGCCTACGGGGAGACGCCGTACTCCTATCTCATGACCCGACGTATCGAGCGCGCCAAGGCCTTTCTGCGCCAGGGGATGTCGGTCACCGACACCTGCTTCGCGATCGGCTGCACGTCACTTGGTTCATTCAGTTCGCGCTTCACGGAGATCGTCGGCGAGACGCCGTCGCAGTACCGCGCACGTGACCACCGTCACAGCGAGGTCGTTCCCTCATGCGTGAGCAAGGTCGTGACGCGACCCCGGCGCACCCCGGTCGCAGTCTGAGCGCTACCACCTGCGCCGAGGGGACGGCTGCTGACGGGTCCGTCTCGGCGCACCGGCCGCCGGTCCCGCCTGACAAAGCAGGATCGAAGAAGCACTCGTCGAGACCCGGCTCCTAAGATCATCGTATGGAAGTCACACTCTCGGCAATGTTCATCTCCGTCCACGATCCCGACGCTGCGCTGGGCTTTTACCGCGACGCTCTCGGCCTCGAGGTCCGCAATGACGTCGCCTCCGAGGGCTTTCGGTGGGTAACCGTTGGCGCCCCCGGGCAGGACGTCGACATTGTCCTGTCCCAGCCGCACGGCGGTCGTTCGCAGGCCGAGGGCGACGCCCTCCTGTCACTCGTGGTCCAGGGGTCGCTGCAGGCGGCGATCTTCCGCTCCGACGATCTCGACACCACCTTCGAGAAGGTTCGGGCGTCGGGCGCCGAGGTGCTCCAGGAGCCGGCGTCCCAACCCTGGGGGGTGCGCGACTGCGCCTTCCGCGACCCCTCAGGCAACCTCGTCCGGATCGCGCAGGCCTGACCGTCCGACGATCGCGGTCAGGACGTGCCAAAGCGGACCTGCGAGGCGCTAGGACGGAATCTCCCAGCCATCAACTCGATCGAGTTGATGGCTGACTACCTGAAAGGAAGCAGCCCTATGAAAACAATGACCTGTCAACAATTGGGTGGACCGTGTGATCTACCGCTCCATGGAGATAGCGCTGATGAGGTCATAAAGGCCCAGGATCGACATTTGAAGGAGATTGTCGCGGGAGGTGACGAAACCCACAAAGGCGCCTTGAAGAAGATGAAGGGTAGGTGGAGACACCCCAAATCCGGAATGGCGTGGTACAAGAAGGCCAAGGGTGATTTTGCTGCCCTTCCCGAGGACTGATCGCTGACTAGGCCACCGCGGTCGCCGCCGCCCTGCGCCGGCGTGGCGTAGGCGAGCCACAGGCGACCTTGGCCGCCGAGGCCGGCATGACGGTGCTGCGGGTGGCCATCCAGGGGTGGGCCTACGGAGACGACGGGCGGGATCTCGCCGCCATCATCCGTGACTCCGTCGCCGAGCTCCGGGCGGTGGCCACCGACTGAGCCATTTCCGCAGGCAACCGTTGGCTTCCGCCGCCAGGGGACGGATGTCACATTCGATGGGTGGCCGGTGTCTTTATGTCACGAACAAGTGACCCGAGGAGGCATCATGGCCAACAGGACGAGGATCCCCCAAGCAGAGTTGACCGGCATCTACGGCGCGCTGGTCAAGCGAATGGCCCGCAAAATGTTCGGCGAGGTGCCCGAGCCGGTCGGGGTGGCATGGCACAACCGGAAAGTGCTGAACTTCAGCTTCGGCGTCGGCCGCAAGGTACAGAAGTGGGGCCAATGTGACGAGAGCCTGAAGTCATTCGCCCACATGGCGGTGGCGAGCCTGGTCGGCTGCAGCTTCTGCCTGGACCTCGGCTACTTCCAGGCCCACAACGATGGACTCGACCTGAGCAAGGCGCGTGAGGTACCGCGGTGGCGGCAATCGGATGCCTTCACCCCACTGGAGCGGGAAGTCATGGACTACGCCGAAGCAATGACACAGACCGCGCCGACCGTCACCGACGAACAATCGGCGTCTCTGCTCGACGCGCTCGGCCCGGCCGCGCTGGTAGAACTCACCGCCTTCATCGCACTGGCCAACTTCATGACCCGCTCCAATGTCGCGATGGGCATCGAGTCGCAAGAATTCTCGGCCGCCTGCGGCCTCAAGCCGCTCGCCTTATCCTCGACAGCATGACCGACGACCCGTTCGTCGCCCACCGGGGGCTGCTCTTCACCGTCGCCTACGAAATGCTCGGCTCGGCAGCCGACGCCGAGGACGTCGTCCAGGAGACCTGGCTTCGGTGGGCCAATGTGGACCAGTCCGAGGTGCGTGACCCGCGGGCGTACCTGGTCCGGATAGTCACCCGGCAGGCACTGAACCGGCTCCGAACGGTGTCCCGTCGGCGGGAGGACTACGTCGGGGAATGGCTGCCCGAGCCGTTGCTTACCAGTCCGGACGTGGCCGAGGACGCCGAGCTCGCCGTGAACGTCTCGATCGCCATGCTCATGGTGCTCGAGACGCTTGGTCCCGCCGAGCGGGCGGTGTTCGTTCTGCACGAAGTATTCGAGACGCCTTACGACGAGATCGCCGAGGTGCTGGGCAAGGCTCCGGCTGCGGTCCGACAGATCGGGCACCGTGCCCGGGAGCACGTCGCGGCCCGGCGGCCGCGGATGCAGGTGGGCCGAGCCCAGCAGGAGGCCACCCTCGAGAAGTTCATGGCCGCGGTTACCTCCGGCGACGTAAAGGGACTGGTGGAGGTACTCGCCCCGGACGTGGTGTTGATCGCCGATGGCGGCGGCCAGGTCCCGGCAGCCAGGAAGCCGCTCACCGGGGCTGCGACGGTGGTGGCGTTCCTTGGCCGCGTGGCCGATCTCTCGGAATTGGTGGCGACCACCGCCTGGCTCAACGGGATGCCTGGTGCCCGGTTCGAAGTCGGTGGAGAGGTCACTGCGGTGAGTCTGGTTATTGACGACGGCCGGATCACTCGGATCTACGCCATCCGCAACCCGCACAAGCTAGGAGGGCTGGAACAGGTGGCAGAACTGCGGCGATGACGAAGGGAGGGGTGCGGTACTGGCGACATACGTGTAGACGGTCGGCCCATCAATAAATCACCGCCGTCCAAGATTGGCCGGGTGTGGTCGGATGAAATCCGAAGCATCACCTCCAGGCAGTGCTACTCGTTGATCGCAGATGCGTCGATCCTCGCCACGATCCGGTCCGCGTCGCGGCCAAGCCGTCGCAATTGCTCGGGCGACAGCACGTCGACCACCAAGGACCGCACAAGTGACACGTGGCCGGGCGCTGCCTCCGCGAGGGTCTGAAACCCTGCTTCGGTGAGGATCGCATTGGTGAACCGCCCATCCGTCGGATCGGGCTCGCGCCGCACTAACCGTCGGCTCTCGAGGCGGGTGACCACCCGCGACAACCGGGAAAGGGAGGCGTTGGTGACTTCGGCCAGCGAGCTCATCCGCATCGTTCGGTTGGGGCTCCCCGAGAGCATGGCCAGGACCTGATACTCAACCATCCCGAGCTTTGAGTCCCGCTGCAGTTGTTGGTCGATGGACCACGGCAACCAGGTCATCAGTCGCACCACCGACAGCCAGGAGTCCAGTTGCTCGGCGGTTAGCCACCTCACGTCTGGCTCGTCGGCGCCTTTAGAAGCAGGTCGAGTCACTCTCCCCAGGATAGCCTCTCACTTACAACGGAAAGTAACGCGTGGACTTTTGTCCTTCCGCTTCGCCCGGAATCTGAGCGGTTCGGGCATAGACATACAGTGGTCGGGGCGCCACGACCAAGTTCTCATCACTTGACACGGCAAGTCATCGGCCTTAAAATCCGGGGTAAATCAAGTGATTCCTGGGGTGTAGGGGGGTCGAGATATCGGGGTGAGGACCACCCACCTTGATTCGTACCGTTCCAACCGACTAATTGACAAGACAGGAGGCAGCGAGAAATGAAAGTGGCACTCACGGGAGCGACGGGTTTCGTCGGCTCTCACATCCTGGTAGAGCTGCTCGCCAACGGGCACGAAGTGACCGCTCTCGTTCGCGGCGACGCCGAGGCCCAAACCGTCGCGGCCAAGGGCGCGACCCCAAGCGTCGTCGACCTCTACGATCGACTCGCCGTCGTCAAGACCCTCAATGACACGGACGGCGCCATCCATACGGCCAGCCCGGGGGACGCCACCAGCGCAGACCTGGACTCCGCGATGGTCGACGCGGCGATAGAGGCGTTCGATGGCAACGGTAAGCCCTATCTCCACATCAGCGGCCTCTGGGTCTACGGGGCCAACTCCTCCATAACCGAGGACTCGCCGTACGATGCCCCTGCGATGGTGTCGTGGAGGGAGCCGATTGCCCGCCGATTGCTGGATGCCAAGGGGATGCGCGGGGTGGTAATCGTGTCCGCAGTCGCCTACGGCGACGGCGGAGGAGGAATCCCCGGATTGCTCCTCGGGTCGCCTCGCGATCCCGACGGCAATTTGATCATGCTTGGCACCGGACGCCAGCGCTGGGCGACCGTCCACGTCGCAGACCTGGCGGATTTCTTCCGGCGGGTGTTGGAAAGCGACTCCGCCCAGGGCTACTACGTCGTCGGGAACGAGCTCAGTCCGACCGTCGCCGATCTCACCGAAGCCGCGGCCGTCGCTGCCGGCGCGCCCGGAGCCGTCTCTGGCTCAGATGAAGAAGCTCGCGCCCGCCTCGGCGACTACTTCGCCGAGGTGCTGCTGCTCGACCAAGGCACGACGGCAGACAGGGCACGTTCCGAACTCGGTTGGGTTCCCGCCCGTCCGGGGCTGGTGGATGAGTTCCGCCACGGCAGTTACCGCCGCTGAACATGGACCGCCTCCTCGGGTTTTCGCGTCGCGGAGGTTGGATTGTCGACCGCTAGTCCAAGGTTGGGTGACTACCTGCCGATCGCCGAGCACGGCCTCATCGGGGATCTATCGAGCGTCGCGCTGATCGGGACGAACGGGACCATCGATTGGTTCTGCTGCCCGGCTTTCGATTCGCCGAGCATCTTCGGTTCGCTGCTGGACGCCAGTCACGGTGGTTTCTTTGCCATCGAGGCTGCGGTCCCCGCTCGGACAAGACAGTTCTACCTTCCCGACACCAACGTACTCATCACCCGGTTCTTTGCAGAAGACGGAGTTGGGGAGATTCAGGATTTCATGCCCGTTCGGGACCCCTCGAAGGGTGACAGGCAGCGACTGATCCGCCGCGTGCAGTGCATAAGGGGGACGATGCAGTTCCGCATGCGGGCAGCCCCCCGGTTCAATTACGGAGCTCAGCGCCACGTCGTCTCGGTGGTTCGAGATGGGGTGCTCTTCACCTCGCCCGAGTTGTCGCTCTATCTCGGTTCCACCGAGCCCTTGACGGTTGACGAACGCGACGCGATCGCCGAGTTCGTATTGAAGGAAAGTGAGGTCGCCGTCTTCTCCTTGGATGATGTCGGCTCCGCGACCGAGTTCAGGGTCTGTCAAAAGGAGGAGACGCTCGACGAACTGATGGCGACGGTGCACTTCTGGTGGGACTGGCTCTCCACCTCGCGCTACCGGGGGCGGTGGCGAGAGGTCGTACACCGGTGCGCACTGACCCTCAAGCTGTTGACGTACGCCCCCACGGGCGCGATCATCGCCGCACCCACGACCAGCCTGCCGGAACAGCTCGGCGGAGAACGGAATTGGGACTATCGCTACGTTTGGATTCGGGACGCGGCGTTCTGCGTCTACGCGCTGTTACGGCTTGGATTCCACGACGAAGCGACCGCATTCATGAACTTCCTGACCCGCTGCGCTACCCCCGACGCGACCCCAACTGGGCCCCTCCAGGTCATGTATGGCATCGACGGCCGAACGGACCTAGCCGAGCGGGAACTGCCAGATCTCGAAGGCTACCGGGGGTCGACCCCGGTGAGGGTCGGGAACGGCGCGGCTCGTCAGCTCCAACTCGACATCTATGGCGAGCTCATGGACTCGGTCTACCTCTACGACAAATGGGCGCAACCGCTGTCCTCAGACGAATGGGAGGCTGTCCGGACGAGAACGAATTGGGTGTGCGACAACTGGGAGCAACCCGACGAGGGGATCTGGGAGACCCGCGGCGGCCGCCAGAGGTTCCTGTATTCCCGCCTGATGTGCTGGGTGGCGATCGAACGGGCCATTCGGATGTCCGTTCACCGCGGCTTGCCCGCCAATCAGGCACATTGGTGCCGGGTGCGAGATGAGATCTACTCCCGCATCATGGAAGCGGGCTGGTCAAACGAGCGTCAAGCATTTGTTCAGCATGAAGGCAGCACCGTCCTCGATGCCGCGGTCCTGATGATGCCGCTCGCCAAGTTCATTTCCCCCACCGATCCGAAGTGGCTGTCTACCTTGGACGAGCTCAGCAAGACGTTGGTTTCGGACTCTTTGGTGTACCGCTACGACCCGGAGGCAAGTCCGGATGGGCTCCGCGGTCAGGAGGGAACCTTCACCGTGTGTTCGTTCTGGTACGTCGAGGCGTTGACCCAAGCCGGACGGCTTGATGAGGCCCGCATCGCCTTTGAGAAAATGCTCACCTATGCCAATCACGTCGGATTGTACGCAGAACAGATCGGCCAGACCGGAGAACAACAGGGGAATTTCCCGCAGGCCCTCACTCACCTGGCGTTGATCAACGCGGCGTACAACCTCGACCGGGCGTTGGGCTGAGCCCGGGGCCAGATCACCGACTTCCGTCTCCATACGACCGAGCATCACCGCCCGGGTTAGGCGGCCAGCCGATCGCATCGAAGACCGCGATCGGGTCAAGATAGTCGCGCCACCGGGTCACCTTTCGGTCGACGATCGTGAGCACCGAGATGTACCGGTTGGCGTAAGCGGCTCCGTTGGCGACCACGTAGCCCTCGGACGCGTACTCAAGCACCACCGTGCCGGAGACTCGGTCGTGATGGACAGCCAGGTCGAAGCAGCGGTGGAGCACGAAGGTGTCGCCATAGGGTCGGTACAGCTCCGCCACAGCTGAGCGACCCACGACGCACCGCGGGTAGCCGGGGACCGTGATGATGTACTCGAAGACCACACCGTCGGCCAGGAGATCGAAGAAGTGGTCCCCGTCAGCGAGCCCGCCAAGGCCCTCCTCGATGATGCGGAAGAATGGGTCGAGCGCGCCGAAGTCGTCCAGGTCGTTGACGGTCGTCACGTTGCTCCATCTCCGGTCCACGCCGCCACCGTGCGCCGGGCGAAGTCGCCGAAATTCCGAGGCGGTTCGCCGGTTACTTTCTCGACGTCGCCGTTGGGTCTTGAGCCCCGACCGGACGCGACGGTCTCGGTGAGGGTCCGGAGCACCTCGCCATAGTCGGCGGGGACCCCCGACGCGATCACCGCGGCCAGCCAGGGGACGCGGTCGATGTCAACGTGTCGGACCGGTCGGCCGGTCACACTGCCGATGATGTCGGCGGCCTGACTTACGGTCAGGATGTCCGGACCCGTCGGGGCGTACTCGGCGCCGGCATGACCTTCCGGGTCGGCGAGGGTCGCCGCCACCACCGCCGCAATGTCCTCGGCGTCCACGAAGGCTTCCCCGCCCGTCCCGGTCGGCACGACGATGGCCCCGTCGACCGGCATCAAGAACGTCTCGCTGAAGTTCTGCATGAACCAGGCAGGCCGCACGATCGAGTGCGTCAGCGCGGAGCGACCGATGAGGTCCAATTCGACCGCCCTGTGCGCGACCTCGGCAGGAGCGAACTCGACGCCGTAGGCGCTGAGGTAGGTGACGTGTCGCACTCCCGCGCCTTCGGCGAGATCGAGGAACGTCGACACCTCCGCTACGAAACGGGTGCGCAGTACCGGTGCGACCAGGTAGACGCGATCCACCCCCTCGACACCCTTCCGGTATGTCTCCGGATCGTCCCAGTCAAACCGCACGTCGGACCCATGGCGGGCGCCGGTGCGGACCGGAATACCGAGGCCGGTCAACCTGGTGGCGACGCGTGCCCCGGTCTTTCCCGTGCCGCCGAGCACAAGGGTCCTATTGCTTGCCATTGTTTTGCTTGCCTCGGTCATCCGACCATCGTCCCTCGCTGGAATGAGCGTTTCAATGCGTATGTCGCTCTAATCACTATGCGATACTCTCAACGAGTGGACGTGCTCCAAGAACACCTCACCCGCGCACGAGCGTCCGGCGGCGTCTTCGCTCGATCAGTCGCACGACCCCCGTGGGGGCTCTGGCTGCCTGGCACCATCCAACTCGCCGTTCACGCCGTGGTTCGCGGTCACGCCTGGGTGTGGCTCGACGACCCACGAGCGGCATGCAAGCTCCATCCCGGCGACGTCGCCCTCGTTCGGGGTGGTCTCGACCACCACGTCGCCCACTCCCCGACCGCCGTCTGCCTGACCGGAGACGATTTCCGGGCTCAGCACTCGGGCGATGAGCACGCCGGTGATCCTGAAGCGACCGTGTTCCTCTGCGGCGCCTATCGGTTCGCCGGCGACGTGGGCAGCCAACTGGTCGAGGCGCTCCCTCCCGTGCTCCATCTGCCACATGCCGACGACGACCCGCTTCACGACGCCATCGGCCTGCTCTCCCGCGAACTGGCGACCCCGGCACCGGGCCAGCAGACGGTGCTCGACCGGCTCCTCGACATCATCTTGGTCCACGCCCTACGTGCCTCGTTCCACCAGAGCCCCCACGCGCCGCGTTGGTATCAAGCTTCGACTGATCCGCGCCTGGATCCAGCACTGCGAGCCATCCACACCAACGCGGCATACCCATGGACCGTTCCCGAATTTGCTGCCCTCAGCGGTCTCTCCCGGGCGGCCTTCGCCCGAGCCTTCCGGCAGGCTCTGGGACAAGCGCCGATGCAGTACCTCACCGAGTGGCGGATGACCCTCGCCCGAGACTACCTACGCTCCGGCGAACTCAGCCTCGCCCACATAGCCAGCCGCACCGGCTATACCTCCCCCTACGCCTTCGCCGCCGCATTCCGACGCCATCATGGTCAGCCGCCCGGCCGTTGGCGACAAGACCACGACGATCCTTAGAACGTTCGCCAACCCTGTTACCGGGATCGACGGTCGCGCCAGATACGACCGACTGGGATCAGAACCCGAGCGGCTCATTCACCAAGATTGCGGTAATTCGGCCGGGGGCGATGGCCTGGTTGATCACGAGGACGTTATTCACTCCGCTATGAATGCCGTAGGCCAGCCGGGCCCGCCGATCCTCAAGAGGAAGGCAATACTCGTAGACCCGTCGCAGACCTGTGTTGAGATCGGGAACGATTTTCTGCGCACCGACGACGAGTACCACGTGACCCGCTCCGGATGCAATCGGACCGAGCTGGCTCCCAGTCGCGGACGCGACAATGAGTGAACCCTCCTCTGTCAGGGCGTGAACACTCCCTACGACCCAGTCGGGCGAAGCGGACAGTTGCCGCATCTCACGACCCTGCATTTCGCGGTCCATCTGGTACAGACGGGGTCGAAGCGGCTGATACTGTCTGGATCGCTCGATGTCCTCGGCGACGCCAATGATTTCGAGCGTGCGTGAGGTGTTGTTGTAGACCTCGGCTCCCACCGGGAGGGTGGAACGCACAACCTTTCTCGCCTCCTCGGCGGAGTCGACCACCGTGCAAGTGATTCCGTTGCGTTCGAGGGCGCTAGCTACAACCCCGATTTGCGCTCTTGGGGCCACTCGAGAGAACTCCGCCTCTGCCTCCTTGCTGGGACCCTCCATCGTGGGATCTCCGGGTAGGCCCGTGGCTGGAGTACCCACGTCACTCACCGCCGACTTCGGCGAGGCGCTGGTGGACGAGCGCCACCACCATCGACCCCTCGCCGATAGCCGCCGCACAGCGCTTGATCGACCCACTTCTGACATCGCCAGCCGCGAACAGTCCGGGCAGGCTCGTTTCGAGAGGTAAGGGTTGACGAGTTAGCGACCACCCGTCAAGTGCGTAGGGAGGTGAACCTAGTTCGGCCCCAGTGCGCACGTATCCGGCGCCATCGAGAGCAAGTCCCACGTTGGCCGTTCCTTGGGTGCGCGGCACCCCTCCGATGCAAATGAAAAGCGCGTCGGCGGGCAGTCGTGCAACGGCACCTCCTGACGAGACCGTGAGGGCCCGAAGACGAGTATCCGATTCGAGACTGACCACTTCCGTGTTTGTCCTAACCTCGACGTTTCCTAGTTCCCTCAACTGGCGGATCAGATACTGGGACATCGATGCCTCAAGCGAACGGCCCCGGACCAGCAGGGTCACCAGCGCGGCGTAGCGGGAGAAGCGGATAGCGGCCTGGCCAGCCGAGTTCCCTCCCCCGATAATGGCCACTTGGCACCCGTTGCAGGTGACCGCCTCGCTCGGGCCGGCGCCGTAGTACACCCCGGAACCCAGGAGCTCATCGATGCCCGGAACCTCAAGGCGGCGCCAGTCGACACCGCTTGCCGCAAGCAGGGCACGTGAGTGCACAGCGGTACCGTCAGAGAGATGGGCCACATAGCTGGGTCCCTCCCTGGTGATGTCAGTGAGACGCCGAGCGAGAAGAACCTCGGCCCCGAATCTCTTCGCCTGGGCATTTGCCCGCGTCGCCAATTCGCTCCCGCTGATCCCCTGTGGGAATCCGAGGTAGTTCTCGATCATCGAGGTCGTCCCAGCCTGACCTCCAGGCGCCACGGCTTCGATGGCCACCGCGCGCAAACCCTCAGATGCGGCATACACGGCGGCGGCCAGCCCGGCAGGACCGGCCCCCACGATGGTGAGGTCGTACTCCGAAAGCGACGGAGCCGACACCATCCCCAGCCCTGCCGCCACACCTTCGAGCGTGGCCGGGGCAAGCCGTATCCCGTTGGGGAGGACACAGACAGGTAACTGACCCTCTTCCCCCTCCCCTGGAGGGAGCAAGGCTCTTACCCGGGCAGCGTCGTCCACGTCAACCCACTCATAAGGGACTCCGTTACGGCTCAGAAAGTCACGGATGCTGTAACCAACCGAGGAGGCCCGGTGTCCGATCAGTAGAACCTGAGGAGTGACCGGCCTCGCGTCGTAGTCGATCATCGACATGTCGCCTGAACCTCCTTCATGGCATCAGGCTCGCACATCCACAAATAGCGCGCGGCGTTGCCACTTCGGAGCCCCTGCTCGAAAGGGACGTGACCCTCCGCCCCTTCCGAATCGAAGACGGGATCCCGTCGGGATCGAGGTTCGGAGTTGACGTCCGAGTCACGCTCCGAAGTTCCGCCCGACGTAATACCCCAGCTCATTCACGGCCGGTCGACGGCCAGGGGCAGGCTCGGTCCTCTGGCGGCGCCGTTCCCCTGCGGCTCGAATTTGACTGAACTCGCCCAAAACGTCGTTCAGGGCGAGGACGCTGGCATGCGACATGCGGCAACAACCCACTCGATGTATGGAATGTACGATCGGTTCCGACCTCTGGATGATGGGTGCCGCTCAGTGCGCCCCGACGTGAGGACACGACAGATGAAATACATGATCCTGATCTACGGCAACGTCGAGAGCTGGAAGTCGATGGACGCCGACTCGTTCCGCGCACTTATGGCTGCCCACAGCGCGCTCCAAGAGGAATTGAAGGCATCGGGCGAATTCGTCGACACCAATGAGCTACCGGTCGACAACGCCAAGATCGTGCGCACGAAGGGCGGCGTGTCCGTCGTGACCGACGGTCCGTTCGTCGAGATCAAGGAGATCGTCGCCGGTTATTACATCGTCGAGTGCACTGGCATCGACCGGGCGACTCAGATCGCTGGCAAGCTCGCGGAAGCCGAGTTCGGACTGGTCGAGGTGCGCCAGATGAGCTCGGAGCCCAAGCACTGAGATGGATGCCGACCCGGAGGTGGAGCGCGTGCTCAAGCATGCCGCTCCCCACGTGCTCGGCGCGCTTTTGCGGCGCAGCGGGGATTTCGAAGCCTGCGAGGACGCTGTGCAGGAGGCGGTGCTTGCCGGGTATGCGAGCTGGCCGTCCGACGGCATCCCGCGGGACCCGGCGGCCTGGTTGATCACGGTTGCACACCGACGGCTGATCGACCAAATTCGAAGCGAGCTCGCGCGGGTCCGACGCGAGACCCAAGATGCGGAACTCTCGTTGCGCGAGCTGGAGGCGGCAGATGCGGGGTTGAGCGCGGACGAGGACGACACGCTCATCCTGCTGTTTATGTGCTGCCATCCGGCTCTGACGCCGATCTCGCAGGTCGCTCTGACGCTACGTGCGGTTGGCGGTCTCACGACGGCGCAGATCGCTCGCGCATTCCTGGTGAGCGAAGCGAGCATGAGCCAACGCATCACCCGCGCCAAAGACAAGATCAGGCGGTCGGACGAGCAACTCCGGATGCCATCGGAACAGGAGCGCCGCGATCGGCTCCGAGCGGTCCAGCATGTGCTCTATCTCGTGTTCAACGAGGGGTACCTGGCGAGCTCCGGCCCGCAGCTGCAGCGGGGCGACCTCGCGACCGAAGGCATCCGTCTCGCTCGCCTCCTGGCCGGGCAGGTGCCCGACGACGGAGAGACGGTAGGGCTCCTTGCCCTGATGCTGCTCCTTGACTCGCGGCGCGCCGCGCGCACGCGCGCCGATGGCGCCCTAATCGCACTGGACGAACAAGACAGGAACCTCTGGGACCGGGCTTCCATGGACGAAGGCATCGTCCTGATCACCGACAGCCTCGCGCGCCTGCAGCTGGGCCCATATCAGGTACAAGCAGCCATCTCCGCACTGCACGCAGAGGCGCCGACCGCCGCCGACACCGACTGGGCCCAGATCGTCGCGCTCTACGAGGTACTCGAGGCCATCGCTCCAAGCCCGATGGCCTCGCTTGGGCAGGCAGTCGCCCACGCAATGCTTCACGGCCCGGAAGCGGGCCTCGCCAAGCTCGCCCTCCTGGCCGACGATGACCGCCTCATCACCAACCACCGGTTGCACGCGGTTCGGGCACACCTGTTCGAACAACTTGGCGACAGCGAGATCGCCGGATCGGGCTATCTCACGGCAGCGGAACTCACCGACAGCGAGATGGAGAGGGTCTATCTGAGGGATCGGGCCGCGCGCCTTTCGGCGCAATAAGAGGCCTTGGCTCACGGGTATTCAGCCATCGGGCTGCTCCGCGCCCTGCCACCAAGCGAGGAGGGTGCCCGAAGGTCCCCGCAGTGGGCAGTTCGATGGCCATCGTGCGCGGATGCCGCGGAGTCGCAATCTGGACACGTAACGCTCTGTTCAATTGAAATTCGCCGCAAGTTCTCTCAGTGGTAGAGAAACGGAAAGATGCGCTCGGTAGGATCACGTCGCACCTCGGGAAAGGATTGCGACTATGCCAACGACGTCAGAAGCAACTGGCCGGGCGACTACGGCCGGGGACCAAACCACCCCTGCTCTAGAGGGCGTCTATCACTCGCTGCGCACCGGCGAGGCGACAGGCGAGGAAGCCGTCGCGTCGACTATCCATGCGTTCACCGAGCTACTGCGAGCAGCCGTACCGGTAGCAATGAGCCAGCCGGCTCGCTTCGTCGACCTGAGTTTCGAGCTCGCGCAGCAGACCATCACCTTTCAGCGGCGTTTCTTCTACGAGGTTCTGTCCGGTCTCCAGCGAGTTACGACTGAGGCCTGGTCTGATCTTGAAAGCGAACCCTCTTTTAAGAACCAAAATGGCCGCGGAGCTGAGCAGCGGGGCCGCACCGCCCGGAGCGCTGCCTAATCCAGACAGCGGGGCCAACGGTGAAGAAGCCGGTCTACCCGCATCTCAAGCGATGAATTCATCCGACGAGGTAGACCTCGTAGATCACGCCCCCAACTTGGCGTCCGCCGACGCTGATAAAGACCCCCTTGTTCAGCCAGTCCAAATCGGGTGCCGCCGTCTCGATCTGCGTTGAAGTGCGAAACACGTATTCACTCGCGTCGACCTCCTCGCCGCGACTGAGGCGGGCTAGAACATCCGCGCTGCCGTGGCGCACTCCTTGCGAACGGACGTACAGCAGGTCACCGTGATCGGTCTGCAGTGTGTAGCGAATGTCTCCAAGCGCGGTGCCGTCGGGAAGAACGATCTGCCAATCGGCACTGGTTCCGGGGAGGAGCGTGCCGTTGAGTTCACCCGCGAATGTGCCACCGGTCTGGGGGACGATTCGCCGTCGCCCCTGCGCCACCTCCCCGAGATCGAGGGCCTTGCCCAGACTCGCCTCCAATCGGAAAATCTTTCTAAGGCAAGGTTCGGGAAGTCGCTCATTCATCATGCACTCCTGAGTGGGTCCGTTCGGCGTCGGGCAGCGCCTTCCAACCTAATCAACTGCCAATCACTCGGACCCTCAGCGGGTCGTTCGGATGCTGAACGAGCGGCGTGATGGACATACGCATCCATTCGTATAGCGGTAGAGCGCCCAAAAGTCGGTCAAGTTCCGGCCTGCTGCCAGCTCGATAGAGGCCAAGTACCGTCGTGCGACCGGTGCCGACGGATGCCTGCCACAGCCGGACGAGATACCCCTCGCCCGCCAACGTGTCTGCCGCGGCAGCTTCTTCCCTCTGCCGGTTCTCGACCTCGGACTCAGGAACGCCATCTGGGATGTGCAATTCAAACTCTACGAGAAACTCCATCATCTTCTGCTCGCTCCTCCTGTCGCATCCATGAGAGGCACGGATCGAGCTACCCCCATCAACCGAGGAACGCGAGAAGTGCCGCATTGACCTCTTGGGGGTACGTCCACACGATGTTGTGCGGACCTCCCTCCACCGGAACGAGAGTGCAGTCAGCGATCAGCGCCGGAAGTCTTGCCGCGGTCACCTCGAACGGAAGGATCCGATCCTCCGTGCCGTGGAGGACGAGCACTGGAACGTCGATCTTCGGCAGGTCGGCACGGAAGTCGGTCAGCCAGGTGTCAACGCATGCATACGTCGCGTGGGGTGAGGAGCCGGCCGCCACGTTGAAGCTGGCCTGCCACGCCCGGTCGCTGATGCGGGTCCCACCGAGGACATCGACGTTGTAGAAGTTGTTCAAGAAGCCTTCGAAGAAGGCATACCGGTCAGCGACGATGGCCGCTTCGATGTCGGCGAAGACTTTGCCGTCGACGCCCTCCGGGTTGTCGTCGGTCTTGAGCACGAAGGGTGGGATGGTGCCAAGCAGGGCGGCCTTGCCCACACGCCCCGAACCGTAGGTAGCGAGGTAGCGAATCACCTCCCCCGTCCCCATCGAAAAGCCGACCAGCACGGAGTCGCGCAGATCGAGGTGCTCCATCAGCGCCTGGAGATCGCCAGCGAAGGTGTCGTAGTCATAGCCGAAGGTCGGCTGACTCGACTTGCCGAAGCCGCGGCGGTCGTAGGTGATCACTCGATATCCGTTGGCGAGGAGCTCGCGCTCCTGGCGTTCCCACGAGTTGCCATTGAGCGGGTAGCCATGGATCAGAACGATCGGGCGGCCGCTGCCGTGGTCCTCGTAGTGGATCTCGATGGGGGCGCTGTTCTCGGTGCCGACGCTGACAGAAGCCATTGCCTCTCTCCATTTCTGCGATTCCCGCTGGGCGGGGGTTCAAGTATGCGGATGGGCCGCCCGGCCATCGCTCCTGCGACGGCCGGGGTTAGTTACGAATTCGGTGACGCCAGCCGATCACTCCCGGCCTGGGAGCCTCGTGGTGACCTCCTGGACGAGCCACAGATTGCCGTCGGGATCGTTGAAGGAGCAGAAAGACCCGTAGCTGGCGCGCTCGGGATCGGGGCCGGGCTGCCGCGCCCCGACCGGGAACGGCGGCCCGTGCCACACGTCGCTCACGTCGATGCCTAGCTTGACGAGCCCGTCATGGGCCGCCTCGATGTCGGAGACGACGAGGGTGGCCTGGATCCCCCCAGGGGAGCCCGTTGGGAGCCCCAGGCCGAACGTAATCGAGGCCGGCGAGCCTGGGGGCGTGAACTGGACAAAGCGGAGCCCCTCCATCGGCGCCACGTCGTCGTCGAGCCGCCAACCCAGTTGCTGGTAGAACCCTTTGGCCCGATCGACGTCAGTCACCGGGACAATGTGGTTTTCGAGATTCATCTTGGGTATTTCGGTTGCGCTCATGGCTGCCTCTTGCTTTCTTTGGTTGGTTATCGGTCCTGTATTTGAGCTAACTCTTGGGTCCTCACCTCGGGGACTGGTGAAGTGCCCGCTGCCGGGTCAGTTGGCCGTCGGCGGCGCGGAGAGGTAAGGGAAGTAGTCGAGGACCGCGTACGGTTCGAGCCCCGAGGAGAAGTCCTGGTTCACCACCATCTTGATGATGTTGGACGCAATATCCTCGATCACTCCCTTGCCGTTGGCCACGTCGAACCAGGGGTCCCAGAGGGCGACGGTGCCAGGTGTGAAGGTGATGACGTTCGGGAGCAGCCTGTCTGCCGCCCACGCACCGTAAGCCCGCGCGGTGGGGTAGCTGTGGGGAGGCTTGCGGTACGTTCCGCCGGCCTCGACGACCGCGGCGATGTTGTCCCTCACTTGACCCCAGATTCCCGAGGCGGGATCGGTTGCTGGGTTGGCGGGCCTGCCCACGAGGTCGATCGTGGGGATCGTGGCGTTGTAGTCCTCAACGTGGGCCAAGCCATTGGCGAAGTCGAAGAAGGTGGTCATGTTGGGCTCGGCGGCCCGCTGGAGCTGGAACCAGGAGCGGTGCCCCTGGTCGTAGAGCGCTGTGCTCGCCCAGTAGTGCACCGGGCGGCGGCCCGTGAGCTCGACAGGGACCTCGAGAATGTAGGACCTGACGCTCGTATTCGCGAAAGAATCACTGGCCGGACGTAGGGCGTCAAAGTCGGGAAATGTCCCGGTCGCCAGTGCATTCGCCGACGCGACGGGGAAGGGGATGAAGTTGTAGAACGGGTCGCGGCGTGGGCCGGCGAAGAGCTTGATGCCGTGGTGGCATTCGACGACCTCCCCGACACGAGCGTGGGGAGGCGTGATGATCGTGCCGGAGGCATTTCGGTCAGTGGCTGCGGCGCCGGTGAGCTGCTCAACGTGCACGTGCTGCGTGCCGTCGGGGCCGATCGGGAAGGTTGCACGAAACGTGATGTCCTCGACGTAGTCCCCATTGGTGTCGATCTTTAGCTCGTAGTAGCCGGCGGGGTTCCAGGGCTTGGCGTAGGTCGGCGAGGTGTTCATCCCAAATACCGTGCGCGGGCCCCGGATACCGCCGGCCCCGGCAAAGCAGTAGGCGTCGCTGATGTCCAACGTTTCGTCTTCTGGGTAGTCAAAGTGGTGGGACATTGCACTCCTAGTCGGTCAGGGTGTTGGGCGAATACGGATTGCGGGAAAACGGCTGGAGCGCGAGCGTGTAGAACCGATTGCGGTACGGAACGTCGCTGGTGGCGCCGAACTCGCCGTAGAACCACAGGAACGGGAGCTTGCGGGCGTCCCATGTCACGCGGTCGGCCCTTCCGCTGGCATGGATGAGCTCGTACCAGCCCTCGGAGAACCCGCTCAGGATCGCGATTCGGGTGGGAGCGCCGCGTTCGGGAACGATCGACGCGTCGACGGTAGCGCCATCGGTTGCCGTCATGTTCGGCCATGCAGACTTGGACGACGAGAGGTGCGGATGACGGTAGTAATCCTGGACGGGCGCTGCCTTAATGTCCGTCGGCACCACCAGACGGGTTCCCGGAGTGAGCAGCGGGGCGTTGAACCGCCGCTCCACTCCGCGCACCAGGTCGTCGGTGGCCTTCGGGACGATGCCGCGCCGCGTGGCAGTGGCAGCCAAAGCCGGGGTGGCCAGAACCGGACTGGCTGACCCGATGCTGTACAGGACGGGGAGGGCGGCGAGACCGCCAAGGACTCCGCGCCGAGTCACGATTATGCCCCCTACGCCGTCTGGCCGCTTGGCTTCCGCATCCAGCCTTTTGCCTCTGTTGATGTTCACTCACGTTCCTCTCTCGCGGTAGTCGGAGGCCGCCGACGCTGTGCGACGCGTGGTCCGGCAAGGTAAACGCTAGGTCGCAGATGAGCGGCAAGATAAGTGGCAGAAGCGACATCTTCGATAGAGATTCCGACTCGAAGCCTGCTGCCGTCGAAGTTGTCGGATGGTCGTTGCCGGCGATACTCCGGCGCTCGGTGTCACGCGTGGGGACGGGTACCGAGGCGAACACCTACGGTCGCTACTGCTTGCTACATCACCTACTGCGGAGGGCGGACGTGGTCTTGCCGGTGCGTTTCCGAAGGAGTGTCCGCAGGGTATTCGGCTGTTGGTAGCCGACCTTCCGGGAGATGGTCTCCAGGGACAGGTCGGTCGTGCGTAGCAGGTGGCTAGCGCGTTCGATTCTGAGGTCCTGGACGAATCGGATGGGGGACGTTCCGACCGTGCGCTGCACGGAGCGTTGGAGGGTCCGTTCGCTTACGCCGATGTCATCGGCCGCGTCGCGCAGGCTGATGGTTTCGGAAAGGTGTTCGCGGATCCAGCGTTCGAAGGCGGCGACGGTGGGATCGCTCTGGGCCAGGGCGCTGGGGATGGTGTATGCGGCCTGTGATGGGCGTTCGTCAATCACCAGGTAGCTGGCCACCAGGTCGGCTAACGCGGGGCTGCTTGCCCGGACGATCGCCAGCGCGAGGTCGACGTGCCCGAAGGCTGCCCCGGCTGTGGTGATGCCCTCGTTGGTGATGACCATCTGGCTGTGATCCAGGTGGACCCGGGGGTACCTGGTCCGGAAGGTCGGTGACAGCCACCACGTCGTCGTAGCACGTACTCCGTCCAGGATTCCCGCCTCGGCCAGGAAGAAGGTACCCGCGCATGCCGACGCGATGGTCGTGCCGCGGTCACGGGTTCGCGCGATGAGGTTGCGGACGGGAAGGGATACGTCGCCGCCAACATGGTCGAGCAAGGCCTCGGGGCTGGTTCCCGCAAGTCCGGGAACGACCAGCAAGTCCGCTGACTCGGCACGGTCAAGTGGTTGGGGTGCCACGAGGAGGCCGGCCCCGGTTCTTACCTGCGGGGTGGAGCCGACCATTATCACGTTCCAGGTGGGAGGTTCGTGGATCTGCCCGCCCAATACGTTGGCATTGTCCAGCACGTCGAGGATCGAGGTGAGCCCGGAGTCGAATACTCCATCGTAAACGACGACCGCTACCTGCATGGCGGGAACGCTATCCCTTATGTCGTTCCCCCACCTCACGTGATCACAAGCCACCACCGTAGAATCGTTGGGCGCCGGGCGAAGCCAGCAGTACCTGAGCGAGGAGCCATCGCGTGAAGGTCGGTCTGCTGGCACGCATCAAGGCCAAGCTGCGCGCTGGGAGGAGCTGAGCCCCTCCACCGACCACGACGCCACGACGGTCCGCGAGCTCGGGAGCCGTAGATCGCGCCAACCCGTCGACCCGTCGGTGCCATCGTGTACCCGGGAGATGTGGTAGTCGCGCCGCTACGCGTATCCTGGTTGGCATGGCAGAGGACCACCTCGGTCGAGGTACCATCCTGTCGCTCGGAGCGATGGCAGTGGCCATCTTTGTGGTGGCCAATGACTTCACCTCGCTCTCCGTCGCCCTGCCGGCCATCGAACGCACCTTCCACGCCGATGTGTCCACAGTCCAATGGACAATCAACGCCTACGCCCTGGGATTCGGCGTCCTGACGGTCATCGGCGGTCGATTCGCCGACCAGCTGGGCCGGCGGAAGGTGTTCGTCACCGGAGCAGCCATCTTCGCTGGGTGCTCGCTCGTCGCAGCCCTCTCACCCACTGTCGGTGTGCTCATTGCCGCGCGAGCGGTTATGGCGGTGGGCGGAGCCCTGATGTGGCCAGCCACCCTGGGAATGACCTACGGGCTGTTGCCTGCAGCCCGGCGGGGATTGGCCGGCGGCCTCATCCTCGGAGTGGTCGGGTTGGGCAATGCTGCTGGTCCACTGGTGGGTGGGGTGCTCACCGACACCCTCGGATGGCGCTGGATCCTCGGGCTCAATGTGCCGGTGGCAGCGGTTGCCGTGCTGGTGGTGCTGCTCTTGGTCCCCGAGTCTCGGGACGAGCATGCCGAACACCGGGTGGACTGGGCTGGCATGGCCTTCCTCACAGGATCGCTGGTGGCGCTCCTGCTCGCCCTCGACATTGTCACCACCTCGAGTTGGAGTAGCCCCACCGTGATCGGGCTGCTGGTCGGATCAGCGGTGCTGATGGCGGCGGTGGTGGTGATCGAGCGTCGAACAGGGCCGTGGGCACTCATCCCTCGAGAGGTGGCTGCCAACCGGCGGTTCCGTGCCGCGCTGATGGCGGTGTTGTTCATGAGCATGACGTTCTTTACCGCGTTGGTCTACCTCCCCCAGTTCATGGAGAAGCTCCTCGGACTGTCGGCGCTCAACGCGGGCTTGGGGATGCTCCCGCTGATGGCCATTTTCGGCGCGTCCTCGTTTGCCGCCGGACGCCTCTACGAGCGACTCGGCGGGAAGCGGGTAGTGATTGCCGGGGCGGCCTGCCTGCCACTGGCGATGCTGGTGCTGTCGCTGGTGACTCTGCGCTCGGGCTATCTCACGCTGGTCCCCGGGATGCTGTTGCTCGGTTTGGGCACCGGGCTCTTCTACTCCGCCGTCTTCACCGAGGCCGTCTCCTCGCTCGATCCCGAAAGGGCCAGCCTGGCCAGCGGCATCATCTACATGTTCCAGGTCGCCGGAGGTTCTGTCGGCCTGGGTATTGCCACCACCATCGTCGCCTCGGCGGCCGGTGCCGAGGCGCGTGCCGGGGGAAGAGCGGGCGCGTCGTTCGTGCGGGGGCTCGAGGAGACCTTTCGGGTCAGCGCGCTCTTGGCGGCGGTGGGCTTCGTGATCTCTTTGCTCTGGGTCGGGGGGTCTGCGCGGTCGTTGGCGATTCCTGTTGCCCCGCCCGCACCGGCCCCCACCCAGACTGCTGCTGCACCGGAACTCGCTTGACGACGACAGCCGGTCAGGTTCCGAGAAATAACCCCGATAAACCCCGTTCTCAGTGCCTCCGCCCAGACGCGAAAACGCTGGCCAGGCGCCTGTGCCCTTGCACGAGACGCACCGACCAGCGATTCGATGGTGGCGGGGGCAGGATTTGAACCTGCGACCTTCGGGTTATGAGCCCGACGAGCTACCAGACTGCTCCACCCCGCGGCGGAGAAACCAAGATACCACCTGGATGAAGGAGTTCGACCGAAACGGTCCCAAAACCCCGGGCAGGAAGCTCGCCCGAACCTGCCCCCACTGCGCCGGCCGCACCCAGCCCGGAGAGATCAGGCCGGAGCCGGCTGGACGGTGAGGGTGGGTGAGGACTTGGTGGCGGTGGTGGATCCGGCCGGAACCGTGGTGGTGGGCGTGGAGCCAGGTGCCGTGGTGGTGGTGGTCGGCGACGCCGCCGGGGCCGTCGGAGCAGCACCGGTCAGCGTCTGCACCTGCTGGAGATCCTGCTCCATCGAGTTGATGTCGTTCTGGTAAGCGCCCAGGTTTCCCGCGGTCAGATCGGCCTGGGACGCCGCGTAGAACGCTTGGGCATCGGCCAGCAGCTGGCGGACGGTCGGCGACAGCGCGTTGGAGGTGCCCCCCGGGGTCACCTGGGTCGACACCGGGGCGGCGAACACCTGGGTGAGGGCGTCGCTGAGGGTGGTGCCGATGGCCGGCTTGTTCCCGTACACCGCGATGATGTTCTGGATCTCCGGGATCGAGTTTCGGGCCGACGCCACATACAGGGGTTGGATGTAGAGCAGCGCGTCAGCCACCGGGATCATCAGCACATTCCCCAACAGCACCGTCGACCCGTTCTGGTTGAGCAGGCTGATCTGTTTGGAGATGGCCTGATTGGCGTCGATCTCCGACGCCACGATCGCCGGACCGTTGACCGGCTGGTTACGCGGGGTGATGAACATCTGGAGTTTGCCGTACTGACCCGGGTCCGACCCGGCGATCATGAAGCCGGACAGCGTCTGGATCTGGCTCTGGCTCGACACCGGCACGAAGGCGTCGAGCAGGGTGAACGACTGCTGGGTCTGCCCCGGCACCCGCATCTCCTGGTAGACGGGGGCCATCCGCACCAGCTGGCCGGTGGAGACCAGCTGGCCCTGGGCATTCGGAGCCTGGACGGTTTGCAACGCCTGGGACGGTGACCCCGACCCCGGCGACGGGGACAGCGTCCAGGCGTCGGCCGCGCTGTAGAAGTTGGGGGCGCTGGTGATGTGGTACTTGCCGTACATCGAGGCCTGCACGGTGAAGATGTCCTCGGGATACCGGAGGTGGGCGGTGAGGTCGGCCGGCATCTTGGAGGCCGGGGTGAACATGCCCGGGAACGCCTTCTCATAGGTCCGGATGATCGGGTCCTTCGGATCCATGACATAGAACGTCATCGCCCCGGTATACGAGTCGATCACCACCTTCACCGAGTTGCGGACGTAGTTGACCGGCTTCTGGAGACCGCTCCCGCCGGACAGCGCGCTGGTGTCGGCATCTTGTGAGTACGGATAATTGTCGGTGGTGGTGTACGCATCCTGGATCCAGTCGATGTGACCGCCGATCAAGGCCGGATACGGATCCGCGTCGAGGCTCAGGAAGGGCGCCGCCTTGGACACCCGGGCCTGCACGCCCCGGTCATAGATCAGCCGTGACTGGTCGGTGAGCTGGCTCGAGATCAGCAGGTTGTAGTCACCGAAACGCAGCGCGAACATCAGCCGGTCGAAGAACGACGACAGTTGCACGCCGCCATTTCCGGTGTAGTGGGTCTGCACATTGAGCCCGTTGGACAGCTGGTAGTCGAGTTCCGATGCCTTGGAGTCGGCCACCACATACCCGGCGTTGCTCAACCCGAAGTACACCGACGGCTGGGTGATCGCGGGGAACCCGTTGTTCGACACCGGGGGGACGTCCTGCACCGCGAAGGTGGGATCCCCGTTGCTGGTCTGGGTGTTGGCCGGTGACACCACCATCCCGTATCCGTGGGTGAACACCAGGTGGGTGTTGACCCACGAGGGTGACGGTATGTCCGCATCGTTGACCTCCCGCACGCCGGCGATCACCGGAGTTACCGTCGATCCCGTCGGGCTCGCCACCGAATAGCGGTCCACCGCCAGCGAGTTGAACTGGTAGTACGAGCGGCGGTCCTGCAGCCGGTCGTAGGTCGCCTGGGTCTGGAGCGGGTCCCAGAGCCGCACGTTGGCCAGGGTGTCGGCGTTGGCGGTCAGCTGGCTGGCGGTCAGCGTCGAGGTGGCCGAGTAGTTGGTGTTGGTGACGGCGTTGAGGCCGAAGGCGGTGCGGGTGGCGTTGATGTTCCGCTGGATGTAGGGGCGCTCGAGGGTGTTCTGGGCCGGGTTCACCTTCAACGCCTGCACGATGGCCGGGTAGATGGTGCCGGCGGTCAGGGCCACCACGAACCACAGCCCGACCCCGATCACCGGGAGGGCCCAGCCCTGGCGCCGGATGTTGTAGATCAGCAGCAAGAAGGCGGCCAGCGACACCAGGATCAGCAGCTCGATGGCCGGGATCCGGGCGTGGACGTCGGCATAGTCCGCTCCCTTGTTGTAGCCGTTCGACGACAGGTCGAGCGAGAAGCGGGCCAGGTAGTAGCCGGCCGCCTTGACCAGGGCGATCAGACCCAGGATCACCGAGATGTGGGCCTTGACCGCCGGGCGGACCCGGGGCCTCGCCCCCTGCAGCCGGATGCCGCCGTTGAGGTAGTGGAACAGCACCGTTACCAGCAGGATGACGATCAACGCCACCAGCGCCCAGTGGACCAGGAAGAGCTCGAACGGCAGCTTGAAGACGAAATAGCCGACGTCCCGGCCGAACTGCGGGTCCTTCACCCCGAATGGGACCCCGTTCCGGAACAGGATCCAGTTGTTCCACTGGCCGAGCGCCTGGGACCCGACGATCAGCGCCAGCACCACCACCAGCCCGAGCCGCAGCCACCGGACGTAGGGCCCGATGACCTCCTGGTAGCGCTTCACGAATTCGTCCTCGGCGTCGAGCGAGGGGCCCTTGGGGGCCAGACGCTCGGCGACCATCAGGCTGGCGAACAGCAGCACCCCGAAGATGACCCCGAAGGAGAGCATCAACCCCGCCTTGATATCGAACAGGCTCCGCCACACCGAGTGCAGATGCACCGACGAGAACCACAGCGCGTCGGTGTAGATATGGGCGAAGGCGTTCAACGAAAGCAGGATGGCCACCAGCACCACGATGGCGATGACGATCCCGCGGCGCCGGGCGTGCGACGGGGAACGAGTGGGCTTGGGAATCTCAGTGGGGGGCCGCACGGCAGCAGCCTAGGTGGCAGACGGTGCCAGTAAGCATCGACAGCCCGGATGGGCCGGCGGATGCACGTGGCCGGTGGGGAAATCTTCCCCCGGGCGTTGGGGCCCGTTGAGCATGTTGTCCTCGCAGTCCGGACACGGTTCATCACTGGTGGCGGTGGCCGCGATCCACTCGATCTGCAGGTTCTTCTTGCGCTGCGAACCCGCCAGCGAGCCGAGCGAGAACGCCGCCACCACGTAGTCTCCCGCCAGTCGCTCGATGCGTTCGCCCTTCCACTCCCGGAAGGCCGACCCGACGTGCTCCGCCACCACCTGCTCGTCGGCTCCGGACAGATGCTCGCCTTCGCCTTCCAACAGCCGCCGGCGGAGCGGCTGCGCCACCGCCTCGGCCAGCTCGTGGGCCACCTTGGCCACGTCGTCGGTGAGGGGCCGGTGGTTCCCCTCCGACCCGACGAACGAGGCCCCGGCCTGACCGGCCTCCATCAGATGCGGCAACGCCGCGGTCGAATAGGAATCGAGGTGCTCCGGGTCCCGGGGGAGGATGTCGGCCGACCACTGGAAGTGGGCGGACCGCAACCGGTCGAGCAGGTCGTTCTGGTCATCCTGGAGGGTGCGCTTCAATCGCCGGGCCAACGCCTTCACCAGGGGTGCGGTCATCTCGTCCCGACGGATGACGACCGGGCTCCGCGCGTCCGGCGGGGCTTCCTCTGCCCCCTCTGCCCCCTCGGCGCCGTCCACCACGGCATTGGGCGCGGTCGGCTCGACCGTCTCGATGGCCGGCTCTTCCACCGCCGGACCGGCCACCGCTTCTGGTTCACCGGGAGCCGCCGGCCCATCCTCCCGGGAGGCCCGGATCTTGGCGAACAGGGCGTCGACCGAAGGTATGGGATCCGGGGGGGCGACGTCGGGCAACCCGGCGATCTCGTCGAGCTCGCCCACCACCTCGGCCAGCACCGGGGTGGCCAGGGTGAGTTCCTCGGCAACCTCGTCGGCCGCCTCGGCCAGGGACGCCTCCTCCGCCAACAGCGCGGTGGCCAACTCCTCCGGGGTGCCTTCATCGGGTCGGGCCACCGCCGCCCGGCCCGCGGCCTCCGCGGCCAGCCGGGCCTCGTCCTCGGCCCTGAACAGATCGTCGGCGATGGTGTCGATCGACCGGCGCACTCCGCGGACGGTGTCGGCCAGGTGTTCGCGGCCGGCCCGCAACTGCTCGATCTGGGCATGGAGCACCTTGCGCCGCTTGGACAGGTCGGCCAGCACCCGGGCCCGGAGCGCCTGGGCCTCGTCGATCATCTCGCGGCAGTCCGACCGGGCCTGGGCGATCATCGCCTCCACCTCGGTGCGGGCCGCCTCCATGGTGGAGGTGGCCTCCTCCTGCGCCCGTTGCCGGAAGTCGGCCGCCACCAGTTCCGCCTCCTGGGCCCGGTCCGACAGTTGCGCCGAGACCCGCGCCTCGGTGGCGGCGATCTCCTCGCGGGCGTCGGTCAACAGCCGGTCCGACTCGGCCTGCGCCTTGTTCAGCATCTCGCTGGACGCCTCATGGGCACTGTGCAGCACCCGGGCCGTCTCCTGGCCGAGCGCCGCCGTCAACGTCTCCTCGTTGATGACCGGATTGGCCGCCCGACCCTCCGCCTCTTCGAGCTCGCGCCGGAACTCCTGCTCTCGCTCGGCCAGCTCTCTCAGCCCCCGGGCCAGGTTCTCGAGGTACGCCCGTACCTCATCGGGATCGAAGCCCCGACGTGAGGTGGCGAAGGTGTGGCGCGCCACCTCGTCGGGGGCCAGGTGCGACGAGGATGAAATGGTCATCCAGTGGTCCTCAGGCATGGAGGAGAGCCTACGACCAGCGGTTGCTCAAACGGGTCACCCTCCGGGCGGTGCCGACGTCGGGGTGGAAGGGGTCGGGGCCGGCGGCACCACGCCACCGTGAGCAGCCAGCACCTGGAGGGCCTGATCGAGGGTCGAGACCGAGTAGATCTGCAGGCCCTTGCCCTGCTTCGACTTCGCGGCTTTGAACTCCTGGGGGGGCACCAGGAAGATGGTGGCCCCGGCGTTCTCGACGGCGATGGTCTTCTGGGGTACCCCGCCGACGTCACCGACATTGCCCTGGGCGTCGATGGTCCCGGTCGCCGCCACCGTCTTCCCTCCGGTGAGCGAGCCGCCGGTCAGTTCGTCGATCACCCCGAGAGTCATGGCCAACCCGGCCGACGGGCCGCCGATGTTGGCGACATTGATGGTGAGCGGGAAGGGGAACGTGTAGTTGACCTGATCGCCCACCTGGATGCCGAGGTCCTCGGTCTGCATCACTCCCCCGCCGACATCGATCAAGGTGTTCTTCAGCGTGATGGGTACCGGTTTGGGGCTGGTACTCCCCGAGCTGGTGACCGAGAGGGTGATCTGCTGGCCCGAGTGATAGTTGTGGAGGACGGTGACCAGGCCCTGGGCATTCGGGGTGGAGGTGCCGTTGACCGCGGAGATGACGTCTCCCACGTTGAGGGCGGCAAAGGCGGGGGTCTTCGGGTAGGTGGCCGCCACCACCGCCCCGGCGGGCTGGGAGCTGACCGGATAGCCGAGCCGGGTGAGCGCCGCCGCCTTGGCCGACGATTCCGCCTGGGACATCTCCAGGTTGCCCTGGGCGGTGAACTCCGATGGCGGCGCACCGCCGGTGATCGCCTCCAAGGGGAACAGGTCGGTGTTGGCCTGCAGCTTGTAGTACAGGTACGACAGCGCCGACACCTGGGCGATCTGGACATCGGTGAGAAGTACCGAGTGTTTGACCGGATGCCCCTTGTCGGCCGGGACGGTGATGAACTGCTGCACCGGCGTTGCCGTTCCCGGTTGCACCGCGTAGTAGTTGAGGTTGATCCTCGATGCCACCGCGATGATGACGGCGACGGCGATGAAGGTGGCCCAGGGCCACCGGCGCCGGCGGCGCCGGGGTGGCGGCGGCGGTTCCGCCGGCATCGACCCGATGCCGGGCGTGGGCGTGGAGATGGTCTCTTCGGTCATAGTGGTGCGGTGGTCACTCCCAAGTCGTCCGGCCGGGCGATGCCCAACCGTCGCGCACCGGGGAGCCAGGCTGCACAGCCTGCCACGGAACCACCTGATCGGACGGTCACCGAGCGGCGGCGCCTGGTGGCCGTGGACGGACATATCGGGACCGGGGAGGTGGCCCGGGCCGGGCTTGGCGATCCGGCGCCGACGGTCCGGGCCACTGCGCTGGGCGCGCTCGAGCGGCGGGGAGCCCTGCTGGTCGCCGATGTGGTGGCGGCGTTGGCCGACCCCGAACCCTCGGTGCGCCGCCGGGCCTGCGAACTCGCCGCCGGCTTTCCCGACCTGGATCTCTCGTCATCGTTGGCCGATCCCGACCCGTCGGTTGTCGAGATGGCCGCCTGGGCCCTGGGTGAACAGGGGTCGTCGGGCGCGGTGCCCGCGCTGAGCGCGGTGGCGGCGATGGCGTCCGGCCATCGGGAGCCCCTGTGCCGGGAGGCGGCGGTGGCCGCCCTGGGCGCCATCGGGGATCCGGCCGGCCTGGCCGCGGTGCTCGCTGCCCTGGACGACAAGCCGGCCATCCGGCGCCGGGCGGCGGTGGCGCTCGCGGCTTTTTCCGGGCCCGACGTCGAGGCCGCCCTCCGTCGGTGCCTCGAAGACCGTGACTGGCAGGTGCGCCAGGTCGCCGAGGACCTGCTGGCGGTGGACTGAGCCGGTCAGCGCCCCTTAGGAATCGGCCTCGGCGAAGATGTGGCGCATCCGGTCGAACGAATCGAGGCACATCCCCGCCCCCTGGACCACGCACTCGAGCGGGGTGGGGACCAGGTGCACCGGCACCTCGGTCTCGTCGGACAGGCGGTTGGCCAGGCCGCGGAGCATGGCCCCACCGCCCACCAGATAGATCCCCTGGAAGATGATGTCCTGGGCCAGCTCGGGCGGGGCCTCACCCAGGCACTCGACCACGGTGGCCAGGATCAGGTCGATCTGCTCGCGGATGGCGAACCGGATCTCCTCGGGCGAGAGCACCACGACCTTGGGCAGCCCGGTGGCGACCTCCCGCCCCCGGACCTCGGCCTTCACCTCGTTCTTGTAGGGAAGCGCCGATCCGATGGCCAGCTTGAGCTCCTCGGCGGTGCGTTCCCCGATGGCGACGTCGTATTCGCGCCGCACGTAGCTCTGAATGGCGGCGTCGAGATCGAATCCGCCACAGCGGATGGCCCGGGAGGTGACCAGCCCCCCCAGGGAGATGACCGCGGTCTCCGAGGTGCCCCCGCCCACGTCGACCACCATGTTCCCCATGGGCTCGTGGGTGGCGAGACCGGCACCGATGGCGGCGGCCATCGGCTGCTCGATCAGATAGGCCGATGACGCCCCGGCATGGCGGGCCGCCATCTTCACCGCTCGCCGCTCCACCGAGGTGATCGCCGAGGGGACGCAGATCAGCACCCGGGGCCGGGTGAGCTTGGTCACCCCGGCCCGGCGCAACAGCAGCCGGATCATCCGCTCGGTGATGTCGAAGTCGGTGATGGCCCCCTCGCGCAGTGGGCGGACGGCGACGATGTAGCCCGGAGTCCGCCCGATCATGTGCCAGGCCTCGTTCCCGACGGCCAGGACGTCCCGGGTCCGGGTGTTGAGCGCGATGACCGTCGGTTGGTTGAGGACAATGCCCCGGCCCTTGGCGTAGACGAGGGTATTGGCCGTGCCGAGGTCGATTGCAAGGTCACGGGCCACCGGGCCATCGTAGGGCCAGCGCTTCCGCCGACGGTTGCGTTGACCTGGCGGACGGGGTTTCCGGGCGCAGGCGACCTCCTATTCGTCAGGTTCGTCGCTAATCTCAGGTCGGTGAGTGGAGACACACCGGAGGACACGGGGATGGGCGCGGACGGCCCCGACCACGGTGACGGGTCCCAGGATCACATCCGGGGATGGATCTCCCCCGACGACCGCCTCTGGCGGCACCCGTCCGAGGCGGCATCGGCCAGGGAAGCCGCCGCCCACCGGGCCGCGGCCCCGGATCGAAACCGGCCCAGCCCTTGGATCGTGGGCGGTGCCGCGGTCTGCGTGGCCGGCGCCCTCCTCGCCTCCGGCCTGGTGCTGGCGACCTCGGGGGCGTCCCCGGACGCCACCGGCCCCGCCCCGGCCACCACCGCCTCCAGCCTGGCCGCGGAGACCGCCCCGCCCACCACCGAGCCCGGCACCGCCAACCTGGCCGGCCTCACCCAGATGGACCGGACGGCGGTGACGGTTCGACCGTCGCTGGCGGCGCTGACCATTACCCGCCCGTCGGGAGTCTCGATGGCCACCGGGGTCATCGCCGAGTCGGGAGGCATCATCGCCACCACCGCCGCCGCCATCGCCGGGGCCCGGTCCATCGCCTTCGACGGGTCGGACGGCACCCGGACTCCGGCCGAGTTGGTGGGCAGCGATCCGGCATCGGGCATCGCCGTCCTCCGGGTGGCCTCCGATCTGCCGGTGGCCAATTTCGACAGCACCGATCCGGCCCCCGGTTCCACCATGATGGCGGTGGCCATGCATCCCGGTTCCGGGAGCGGCGCGGCCCCGCGTTCTTCGGTGTACGCCGGCGCGGTCCGCTCCTCGGGCACCGCGGTGGGGACGGCCAGTGCCGAGTCGGCCTTCAGTGTCACCACCGCCAACCTCCCGCTCGGGGCCCACGACAGCGGGTGTGCGTTGCTCAGCGGCCAGGGACTGGTATCCGGACTCCTCGACTCCACCATGACCGACGGTGACACCACCATCGGTGTCTTCCTCCCGGCCGAGCTCGTCCTCGGCGTGACCCGCCAACTGGTGGCGGCCGGCTCCGTCGAGCGGGGATGGCTGGGCATCGAGGCCAGCGACGTCGTCGGGACCACCGGTGCCACCGTGACCGGCGACGCCCTTTCCGATGGGGCCACCCTCGACGCGGTCGACGCCCAGGGGGCGGCGGCCCAGGCCGGTCTGCAGATCGGCGACGTCATCGTCGGCATCGACGGGGGGGCGGTGCACTCCACCGCCGAGCTCCAGACCCGTCTCTACGCCGACCTCCCGGGCACCACGGTGATGGTCGCCGTCGAGCGGTCGGGAACGCTCGGCACCACCACCGCGGTGTTGACCTCCTATCAGGGCAACGCATCGGACGCCGTTTCCTCCCCGTAGCATGAGTTGATGGCACCAACTGAGTCGGGGGACACCGGGAACCCGTTCCAATCCCTTCTCGGCGATCTGATGAACATGTTGGGCACCAACGCTCCCGACCAATGGGAGATGACCCGGTCGTTCGGGGTGAACGTGGCCACCGGCGGAACCCCGGAACCGAACGTGGAGCCCATCGAGCGGATCCGGCTCGAGGAGTTGGCCCGGGTGGCCGAGCTCCACGTGATCGAGGCCACCGGCATGCCCGTCTCCCACGACGGCCGGCGGTTGAACTATCTCCCCGTCGGCCGCGGCGACTGGACGCTCCGGGCGCTCGACGCCTGGAAGCCGGTGCTGTCGGCCATGGCCCCGACCATGCCCACCACCCCGTCGGGGACGCCGGGCAGCTCCGACCTCGAGGGCCCGGTCGGGGAGGACCCGTTGGGCGGCCTGGGTGATCTGCTCGGCAAGTGGGCGGTGGTCATCGGGCCGATGTTCTTCGGACTCCAGCTGGGATCGGTGGTCGGTCACCTGTCCCATCGGGCCCTGGGCCAGTACGCGCTGGCCCTCCCCTGGGCTCCGTCCGACGACTTGCTGATCGTGACCCGTAACGTCACCTCGTTCGCCGACGACTGGAGCATCCCCGTCGACGAAGCCTTGCTGTGGGTCTGCGCTCGGGAGCTGGCCTCCCATGCGGTGCTGTCGAGGCCGGAGGTCCGGGCCCGGATGGAGGAGTTGCTGGAGGCGCTGGCCGCCTCGGCCAGCAGCACCCAGCAGGGGCTGGCCGAACGGTTGGGGGGGTTGGGCGACACCACCGGTGGCTCGGGGATGGACCTCGAGTCCATCCAGGACCTGTTCGGCGACCCGGAGGCCCTCCTCGGAGACCTGCTCACCCCGGAGTTCCGGCGGTCATCGGACCAGCTCACCTCGCTGGCGGTGGTGATCGACGCCTACGCCGATCACATCGCCGATCAGGTGGGGCAGAAACTGGTGGGGTCCCACGCCCAGCTGGCCGAGGCCTGGTACCGGCGACGGATCGAGCGGGGCAAGGGGGAAGAGGCCGCCGGTGCGCTGTTCGGGCTCGATCTCGAGCAGGCCCAGGTCGACCGCGGGCGCGCCTTCATCGCCGGGGTGGTGGAGCGGGCCGGCGAGGAAGCCCTCGGGCGGCTGTGGTCGTCCACCCGCAACCTTCCGACCCCGCCGGAGGTGGACGCCCCGGGGCTGTGGCTCGAGCGGATCAGCCTGCCGGAACTCGACGGGCCGGAACCCCAGCCCTAGTCAGCCGGTCAGCCGCCGGTGGCGGGGGCCTCAGGCTCGGCCTCCGGCGGGACCACGGCCTCCTCGGGCACCCCGAGATCCCATTCGAGGGTGATGTTCTCCCGCTCGGCGTCGCGGATCACCCGCTCACGGTTGCGCCGGTACTGCGGATCGTGCGGAGGGAGCAGGACCAGCCGGGCCATGGTCCGATGGCGGAACGCCTCGATCAGCTCGGGGTCCCCGAAGTCGGACTGGACCTCCCAGTGCGGGGCGACCGGTCCGAGGTAGACCACCCGCACATGGCCGACCGGCGGCTGGGGCTCCTCGCCCTCTTCCGGGGCGGTCTGTTCGTCGGTGACCGGGGTCATGGTGGTGGTTCCTCCTCGAGATTGCGGAGGTCAGCCTAGCCCGCAGACGGATTGGCTCCGAGCGTGACGCTGACCGTCATCTTGGTCGCGCCCCGGTAGAACCCCACGCTGACGTGGTCGCCCGGCTTCAACGGATGGATGGCGGCGGTCAGATTGTCCGCGGTCTGGATGGCGGTCCCGTTGAAGGAGACGATCACGTCGTTGTTCTGGAGTCCGGCCTTCTCCGCCGGGCTCCCCGACTGCACCGATTCCACCAGGGCGCCCGACGACGGGGTCAGGTGGTCCAGTTGCTGGAGGGCGGGCGTCACCGTGCCCACCGACACGCCCATGAAGGCGGAGTTGGCCACCGGGGTGGGTTGCGGGCTGGCATTCCCCGCCCCCCCGGGACCGCCCCGCCGCAACTCGGCCAGCCGGGGCTTGACCAGATCGATGGGGATGGCGAAGCCGATGTTCTGCGCCGGGGCATTGCCGGTACTGCTCGAGGCCACCGCGGTGTTCATGGCGATGACCTGGGCCTGGGCGTTGACCAGCGGGCCTCCGGAGTTCCCCGGGTTGATGGCCGCGTCGGTCTGCAGGAGCCCGGAGAGGTTCTCGGTCTGCCCGCTGTCGTTCTGGGCGGACAGCGAGCGGTTGAGCGCGGAGACGATCCCCTCGGTGACGGTCGGCCCCCCGGCCAGGGCCAGCGCATTGCCGATGGCCAGCACCGAGTCGCCCACCTGGCTCTGGGCCGAGTCGCCCAGGGTGACGGTCGGAAGATTGGAGACGTTGTCGATCTGCACCAGGGCCAGGTCGTTGCCCGGATCGGTGCCGACCACATGGGCGGAGAGCTGCTTGGTCTGCCCGAACAGCGAGACGGTCACCGAGGTGGCCCCGGTGACCACGTGGTCGTTGGTCAACACCTCCCCCTGGGGGGTGAGGATCATCCCGGTCCCCGCCGCCTGGACGAAGTCGCCGGAGGAACCCCCGCTCTGGATCGACTGACTGTCGATGGACACCACCGCGGGTTCGACGGTGGCCAGGATGGCCTGGACGTCCTTGGCCGGCGGCAGAACGCTCCGGTTCGGGAAGTACTGCTTGATGATGGTCTGCTGGGTCCCGATCCCCACCGTGGCCCCGATCACCGAACCGACCGCCGCCGCCAACACCGCGGTCACGATGACCACCAGCAGCCAATTGCGACGGGTCAGGGAGTGGCGGACCACCCGGGCCGGGGGGAAGGGCTGGGGATAGCCGTAGGGATAGGCGCCGCCGGGGGGGCCGTAGCCGCCGTAGACGGGATATCCCGGCGGCGGGCCGTAGTGGGGATAGGTGACCGGGTACACCGGGACGGCGTTCCCGGCGGGGGAGGGGCTCTCCGGATGTTCAGGGGCCGGCGGAGCCGGGGGTGGAGGTGGAACCGGGGGTGGCGGCGGAGCAGGGGGTGCAGAAAGTGGCGCCGATGGTACGCTCTGTGGTGACCCCTCACCTGCTCCGGGATCCTCCTGGGCGGCTTCCGCCCGCCCGGATTCCGACCCTTCATAAGAAGGTCCAGGTCCCGGATAAGAAAATTGTGAGGATTCCATCAACAATTACCCGTTTCGTACCGTAGAACAAGTAGGGATGGGACAATAGCTGTGTAACGGATGGCGGCGACGGTGCGCAAACTCGAATCGGCGCTCCTGAGACCGCCACCTCGGATCGGAGAGCATGCAGATGGATACGACATGGATGAGCGAGGGCAAGTGCCGGGAACTCTCCCCCACGGTGTTTTTCCCCAGTGACGGCATCGGGGTCCAGGCGGCCCAGCGCATCTGTGCCGAATGCTCGGTCGCCGATGTCTGCCTGCAGTATGCCCTGGACGAGCGGGTCGACCACGGGGTGTGGGGCGGGAAGTCCGAGCGCGAGCGTCGTCGGATTCTCCGTCGGCGGCGGCTGGGCCATACCGCGGTCCGGGTCTGACCTGACCTGACCTGCACTCAGGGGCGGGCCGGAATTCCCAGTGCTCACCGAGTGCGTCGTCAACATCAGCGAGGGTCGTGACGTCGACCTCGTCCGGGAGATCGCCGATCAGGCCGGCACCACCCTGTTGGACGTCCACTCCGACCCTGAACACCATCGCTCGGTACTGACCCTCGGCGGCGAGGGCGACAACGTCGAGGCGGCGGTCCGATCGGTGGCGGAAACCGCGGTGCAGCAGATCGACCTTGGCGACCACGACGGGGTGCACCCCCGCCTCGGCGCCGTCGACGTGGTTCCCTTCGTCCCCCTCGACCCGGCCGGAGCCATCGGCACCGCCGTCGAAGCCCGGAACCGGTTCGCGGCCTGGGCCGGTTCCACCCTCGAGCTCCCCTGCTTCCTCTACGGGCCGGAGCGCTCGCTGCCCGAGGTGCGCCGGGAGGCGTTCCGCACCCTGGATCCCGACACCGGCCCGTCCACCCCGCATCCGACCGCCGGGGCCACCGCGGTCGGGGCCCGGCCGCTACTGGTGGCCTACAACATCTGGATCACCGTACGCGAGGGGTCGGAGATCGACTCCGCCGCCGCGGTGGGACTGGCCCGGGGTATCGCCTCGTCGATCCGCAGCCCCACCCTCCGCAGCCTGGGCCTGGCGGTGGGGACCGGTGCCCAGGTCAGCTGCAATCTGATCGATCCGCACTCCGTCAGCCTGGCGGTGCTCTTCGACACCGTCACCCACCTCACCGAGGAGGCGGGCGGGGAGGTCGAGCGGGCCGAACTGGTCGGTCTGGTGCCGGGCGAGCTCCTCACCTCGGTACCGCCCTACCGGTGGGCGGAACTCGACCTCAGCCAGGATCGCACCATCGAAGCCCGGCTCGAATCGGTAGGCGTCCCAGTCAGCTGGTGAGTGTCGCTCAGGAGGCGTTGGCCACGGCCCGGCGCTGCATGGCCCGTTGTCGGCGGAGCCGGCGGCGCTCCCGCTCCGAGAGTCCCCCCCAGATACCGAACTTCTCGCCGTTGGCCAGGGCGTACTCCAGGCAGTCCTCCCGGACCACGCAGCCCCGGCAGACTTCCTTGGCCTCCCGGGTGGAGGCGCCCCGCTCGGGAAAGAACAGGTCAGGATCGACCCCCATGCAGTTGGCCCTGGTCTGCCAGCTGCGCTCCTGACGTCCGTACATCAAGGACACCACGTCCATGGGTGCGCCTCCCTCACCACTTTTGTGCACCGGCTCACCGACGAACCGCATAGCACGTATGTAACTACATTGGTGTCATCTTCCTCCATGCCGCGGGGAAACGCAAGGCGCAACTTGGATTTCTGCCACCTATTGCCCTTGGTGGCCTGGGATTTCGACGCCCCGGCCGGGGTCAGCCGGCCCGGCGTCCCCGGCTTCGGACCGTGGTTTTGTGGCGAAGAAAATCGACCAGCACGTAGTCACCCAACTCGTCCGGCGACGTCGAGAACGTCCGGCCCCGGTTGATCCGGGTCAGCTGCTCGATGAATCCCCGCAGCGCCCGATCCGGATCCAGGAGGAAGGTGTTGATGGTGATGTTGGCCTTGGTGCAGTGCATCACCTCCGACAGCGTCACCTCCAGCGTCTCGGGGACCGGCGGGTAATTGAAGAAGACGTCGTAGCCGACGCCCCGGTCGTAGGGGATGATGTGGGCGGTCGGCTCGCCGTCGGTCACCAGGATGATCTGCTTGGTCCCCGGCTGGTGGGCCAGCATCTTGCGGGCCAGGATCAGGCCGTGCTGCAGGTTGGTCCCGTAGACGTAGTCCCAACTGACGGTGGGTAGGTCCTCGGGCTCGATCACCCGGGCCACCTCGGAGAAGCCGACCAGTCCCAGGTAGTCCCGGGGGAAGCGGGTGGTGATCAGGGTGTGGAGGGCCAGCGCCATCTTCTTGGCCGGCACGAAGTTGTCCCGCATGGGCATGGACAGCGACAGGTCGAGCAGCAGCACGGTGGCCGTGCGGGACAGGGCTTCGGTCTCGATCACCTCGAAGTCGTCGGGAATCAGCCGGACGGGCACGCCGGTCCCGGATCGCCGGACCGCGTTGTGCACCGTCCGGGACAGATCCAGATTGAAGGGGTCACCGAACTCGTAGGGCTTGGTGGTCTCCTCCCGGTCGTGGCCGGTCCCGGTGTAGGTGGTGCGGTGATTCCCGATCCGATCCTTGTTCAGCTGGTCGAACAGGTCGGCCAGGGCCTGGTGGCCGATCCGGCGCATGCCGGCCGGGGTCAGCTCGAACCGGCCCTCCCGCTGGTCGATGAGCCCGGCGTCAGCCAGCTGTTTGGCCAGTTTGGCGAGCCGGTCCATGGAGCGGGCGGCGTCCTCTCCCAGGTGCTTGGCCACCTTGTCGAGATCCACCTCGGACAGCGAGGCCGGCGAGTTCGCCGACCGGAGGAAGGCCTCCAGTTCGTCGATGTCGCGGAGCCGGGAGGCGGCGTCAGTGGCGTCCCCCATGCCCAGCGGCTGGTCCCCGCTGAATTTGTAGCGTTGCTCCCAACCGGCGTCCGGGAATGCCTTCTGCAGGTTCCCGGCCAGCCGGTCGACCTGCCAGCGAAGGTCCATATCCTCGAGCAGCGATTCGGCCAGCCCCTGCAGCTGGGCCCGCTGGGCCGGCGACATCGAGTTCCACATCGCCTGGGCCGCGGCCATCCGGGCGGCCAGCTGCTCCAGCAGTTCGTCGAGATTGGCCGGATTCCCGGGGAACAGGTCGCCGTAGTTCTCCATGAACGACTCGAACGACGGGTCGATCGCCTCGCCGGCCTCCCGCTGCTCGAGCATCCGGTTGAGGGCGTCGAAGGCGTCGCGCATCCGGGCCAGCTGTTCGGGGTCGGGATTGGCCAACGCCTCCGACATCTGGTCGAAGTAGGAGCGGGCCACCTCCTCCCGGAGGCGTTCCATCAACTCCTCGAAATGTTGGCGGGCCTCCGAGGACACGAATTCGTACTCCTGGAGCCCGCGCACCATGCCGGCCAGGTCCGGCGGCAGCAGGTCGAGCGCCATGCGCCGCTCGGTGGCGACCTCGTCGGTGACCTCCTGGCGCCGCTGGTCACCCGACTCCCGGGCGTCCGACTCGAGCTGGTCGATGCCGGCCCGTTCCTCGGCCAGCACCTCTTGGAGCTCGGCCGCCACTTCGCTGTAGGCGCCGCCCAGGTCCCCGCGGTCGAGCTGGTCCTCCCGCTCCATCCGCAGCTGGTCCAACAGGTCCCGCAGCCCCTGGACCTCCTGGCCGTCGGGGGTCCGCCACCCCCGATTGAGCATCCGCTGCAGGGCTTCGTGGAGGTCGCCGTTGGCCAGCAGGTCGTCGGTCAACTGGGCCAATATGGCGTCGGTGTCGTCGACCTCGGAGTTCTGGGTGCCGTCCCAGCGCCGGTAGTCGAACCGCCAGGTCACCCGCGGCCTCGATAGGTGGCGCGGGCACCCGCCGCCTCTTTGTTGAGGCGCTTGGTGAGGTGGAGGCCCTCGAGGATGAACTCGACGGCGCTGGCCACCACCCCGGGATCCTCCGAGCCGCCGGCCAGGGCCAGCACCGGTCCGGACAGCGCCGGGAGCTGGGTCAGGGTCTCGGCGTAGGCCGCCGCCGGAAGATCGTCCCCGGCGTGCACCACTGTCTCCTCGGTGAAGGCGGCGACCACCGCATGGGGGTCGTCGAGGATCACCCGGCGGCGGAACACCACCAGCACCGCGGCGGACACCAGCTGGGAGAGCAGGACCTCCTCCCGTCCCTCCTCCAGCGTCTCGACTTCGACCTTCCCCTGGGTGGAGGAGACCAGGGACTGCAGATCGGAGATCCGGGGCACCGCGACGGTCTCCCCGTTCCGGAGCGCCCGGCGGGTGGCGTTGGCGGCCAGCGTCTCGTAGTTGGCGATGGTCAGCCGGACCGACACCCCCGACCTCTGGTTGAGATGTGGGCTCTCCCGGGCCAGCTGGCTCAGGGCCGCCACCACCTCGGCCATGAATTCGGGCATCTCCAACCGGGGCTGGCCGGGACGGGCATGGCCATCGCCGTCGGTGGTGTCGTCGGCCGGCGCCGGGAGATCGGCCTCGGCTTCGGCGATGCGGAGCTCGGTGCCCGCGTCCAGCGGATAGTGGGTGCGGATCTGGGCCCCGAACCGGTCCTACAACGGGGTGATGATCCTCCCCCGGTTGGTGTAGTCCTCGGGATTGGCCGTGGCCAACAGGACGATGTCGAGCGGGAGGCGCACCCGGTGGCCGCGGATCTGGACGTCCCGCTCCTCGAGGACGTTGAGCAACCCGACCTGGATCCGCTCGGCCAGGTCCGGGAGCTCGTTGACCGCGAAGATGCCCCGATTCAGCCGGGGCACCAGCCCGTAGTGGATGGTGAGCTCGTCGGACAGGTAGCGGCCCTCGGCCACCCGGATGGGATCGACCTCCCCGATGAGGTCGGCGATGGTGGTGTCGGGGGTGGCCAGCTTCTCCCCGTACCGATCGCTCCGGTGCACCCACGACACCGGGGTGTCGTCCCCGGCCTCGGCCACCAGGTCCTTGGCGAACCGGGAGATGGGTCGGTAGGGGTCGTCGTTGATCTCTGAGTGGGCGACGATGGGGAGCCACTCGTCGAGGAGGGCGATGAGCGACCGGATCAGCCGAGTCTTGGCCTGGCCGCGCTCACCCAGCAGGATCACGTCGTGCCCGGCCATCACCGCGTTTTCGAGCTGGGGCAGGACGGTGTCGTCGAAACCCAGCACCCCCGACACCAGTGGCCGGCCGCTGGCGATGAGGGCAGAGGCGTTGCGGCGCATCTCCTCGGCCACCGGGATCGACCGCCATCCCACCTCCCGGAGGCGACCGAGGGTGGTGATGTCCGGCGGAGGGGTGGTCCGGTCCTCCGGATGGGGGGTGGCGTCTCCGGTATCGGGGGTGGTGTCAGGCTTCGACTTGCTCATGGCCCGGAGCCTACGCGAGCCGGTTCGCCGATGGTTCATCAGCGTGAGGGATTCTGTGGCCCGTCCGGGCCCGGCACCGGCCAATTCGGGCGATGGGACCCCCAAACCCCGGGCGGTTTCACGAGGGGGTCGCGTAAGTGGAAAGATGATGCCCCGTCAGCACTCGGGCCGTATCGGCCCGCACCATTTCAAGCCCGCGGGCCGATACAGGGAGGAACGACTTGACCACGTTGGAGGACGCCAAAGTCACCCCCGTCGTGCTCGGAGGGGTTCGGGGCGGACCTCCGGTCCCCACCTTGCGCAAGGACCGGTGGTGGATCCAGCCGGTGGTCACCGTGACCGTCCTGGCCGCCTTCGTCGCCTACGCCACCTGGGCCGCCTTCGTGAACAACAACTACTACGTGGGCGCTTCCCAGGGCCGCGACCTGATCTCACCATTCTACTCACCGTGCCTGACCAACAGCTGCGTTCCCGGCAGCCACCCCGGCACCATCATCACCTGGTGGGCCATCTCCCCGGCGCTGTTGATCCTGATCTTCCCGCTCGGCTTCCGGCTGACCTGTTACTACTACCGCAAGGCCTATTACCGGTCGTTCTGGTGGGCGCCGCCCGCCTGTGCGGTGTCCGATGCCCACGGCTCCTACTCGGGCGAGTCGCGGTTCCCGCTGTTCTTCCAGAACATCCACCGTTACTTCTTCTACGCCGGCCTGGTGTTCAACACCATCCTCACCATCGATGCGGTGGTGGCCTTCCGTCAGCCCGGTCACGGGCTCGGCTTCAGCGTCGGCACCGCCGTCCTGCTCATCAACGCCGCTCTCCTCTGGCTGTACTCGCTGAGCTGCCATGCCTGCCGGCACCTCTGCGGCGGCGGGGTCAAGCAGTTCTCCGCCGCCCCGTTCCGGCACCGGCTCTGGAAGATGCTCACCCCGCTGAATGCCCGGCACATGGTGTTCGCCTGGATGAGCCTGGTGTTCGTCGCCCTCACCGACGTCTATGTCCGGCTGGTGGCCAGCGGGACCATCCACGACTACGGCTTCCACTTTTAAAAGGGATATCGAACACATGGCTGAGTACGAAACCCACGACTTCGACGTCATCGTCATCGGCGCCGGCGGCGCCGGCCTCCGGGCCGCCATCGAAGCCCGGGCCAAGGGACTGCGGGTGGCGTTGATCTGCAAGTCGTTGCTGGGCAAGGCCCACACGGTGATGGCGGAGGGCGGGATCGCCGCGGCGTTGGGCAACGTCTACCCCGACGACAATTGGAAGGTCCACTTCCGGGACACCATGCGGGGCGGGAAGATGCTCAACAACTGGCGGATGGCCCAGGTCCATGCCCAGGAGGCACCCGACCGGGTGCGGGAGCTCGAGGACTGGGGCGCCCTCTTCGACCGGACCAAGGACGGCCTGATCACCCAGCGCGACTTCGGTGGCCACCGCTTCGCCCGCCTGGCCCACGTCGGGGACCGAACCGGTCTCGAGATGATCCGCACGTTGCAGCAGAAGGCGGTGGCCGACGGCATCGACGTCTTCATGGAGGTCAAGGTCCTCCGCATCCTGAAGGGCGCCGACGGGGAGGCTTCCGGGGTGGTCGGCTACTGGCGGCCCACCGGGCAGTTCGTGACCTTCACCGCCAAAGCCGTCATCCTGGCCACCGGCGGGCTGGGCAAGAGCTGGATGTACACCTCTAACTCCTGGGAGTCCACCGGCGACGGGGTGGCCCTGGCCCTCTGGGCCGGTGCCGACGTCATCGACATGGAGGCCGTCCAATTCCACCCGACCGGCATGGTCTGGCCGCTCTCGGTCCGGGGCATCCTGGTCACCGAGGGGGTCCGGGGTGACGGCGGCGTCCTCCGGAACTCGGAAGGCGACCGGTTCATGTTCAACTACATCCCGCCGATGTTCGCGGCCGAGACCGCCGACACCGAGGAGGAGGGTGATCGCTGGTACGACGATCACCTCGACAACCGGCGTCCCCCCGAGCTGCTGCCCCGCGACGAGGTGGCCCGTTCCATCAACAGTGAGGTGAAGGCCGGGCGGGGCAGCCCCCACGGCGGGGTGTTCCTCGACATCGCCACCCGCCGCAGCGCGGAGTACATCCGTCGCCGGCTGCCGTCGATGTACCACCAGTTCATGGAGTTGGCCGGGGTGGACATCACCGCCGAAGCCATGGAGGTGGGGCCGACCTGCCACTACGCCATGGGTGGGGTCCGGGTCGACGCCGATTCGCAGGAAACCTCCGTCCCCGGCCTGTTCGCGGCGGGAGAGGTTGCCGGCGGGATGCACGGCGCCAACCGTCTGGGCGGGAACTCGCTCTCCGATCTCCTCGTCTTCGGCCACCGGGCCGGGATCGCCGCGGCCAAGCACGCCAAGGAACGGACCCGCAACAACCGGAAGTCCGACATCGACCCGGGCGAGGTCAAAGAGGCCATCAACGCCGCCACCGCGCCGTTCGCCCGCGACAAGGGCGAGAACCCCTACGAGCTCCAGGCCGACCTCCAGCAGACCATGCAGAACCTGGTGGGCATCATCCGCACCCAGTCGGAGCTCGAGGAGGCCATGGGCCAACTCGAGAAGCTGGAAACGCGGGCCACCAACCTCGCCATAAGTGGTGGCGTGGCCTACAACCCGGGGTGGAACCTGGCCACCGACCTCCCGTCGATGCTCTCGGTGTCGCGGTGCGTCACCCAGGGGGCCATCAACCGCAAGGAGAGCCGGGGCGGTCACACCCGTGACGACTACCCGAAGCCCGACCCGGAGATGGGGTCGGTCAACTTCGTGCAACGGATCGCCGCCGGGGGCGGCGGGTCGGACGGCCCGCTCGGCACCCCCTCGATCAACACCATCACCGTGACACCCGAGCCGCTGCTGGTGATGCCCGATGAGCTCAAGGCCCTTCTGGAGGAAGAATCATGACCGTCGAACCGGTTGAGGACGAAGCCACCGAAGCCGTCGCGCCTCCCGAGCCGGCCGACGACGGGACCGTCACCATGGTGCTGTGGCGGGGCGACGCCGGCGGCGGCGAGTTCGTCGACTACGTGATGCCCTCGGTGGAAGGCGAGGTCGTGCTCGACGTCATCCACCGGGTGCAGGCCACTGAGGCCCCCGACCTCGCCTGCCGGTGGAACTGCAAGGCGGGGAAGTGCGGCTCGTGCTCGGCGGAGATCAACGGGATCCCGTCCCTCATGTGCATGACCCGGATGGACACCCTGCCGGCCGGGGCCGACGTGGTGGTGGCGCCGCTCAAGACGTTCCCGATCCTCCGCGACCTGGTGACCGACGTCTCCTTCAACTACGAGGTCGCCAAGCGGATCGCCCCGTTCAACCCCCGTCCCAAGACGGTCGACGAAGCCAAGGCCGGCGGCTACCGGATGGCCCAGATCGACGTGGAACGCAGCCAGGAGTTCCGCAAGTGCATCGAGTGCTTCCTGTGCCAGGACGTCTGCCACGTCATCCGCGACCACGAGGAGAACAAGACCTCCTACGCCGGTCCCCGGTTCTTCATCCGGTCGGCCGAGTTGGAGATGCACCCCCTCGATGTTTCCGACCGCCGCGAGGTGCTGCGCAAAGAGGACGGCTTGGGGATGTGCAACATCACCAAGTGCTGCACCGAGGTGTGCCCCGAGCACATCAAGATCACCGACAACGCCATCATCCCGCTGAAGGAGCGGGTGGTCGACGCCTCCTACGACCCCATCGCCTGGCTGGGACGCAAGATCCTGCGCCGGACCAAGGCGTCGGTGGCCGAGACATCGGCGACCGCCGCGGTCACCGGGCCGGCGGCGGTGCAACCGGAGTCGGCGGTCAGCGGGATGCCCACCGCCGTCGGCGAGTGATCCCGCCACGGCTCGAGGCGTTCCCGGCCGGCCGGCCATGCCGCAGTTCCTGAGCCCCGAGTGGGTGGCCGCCTTCGATGCGGCCCTCGCCGGGGTGACCGTGCCCGGACCCGGGGATGACGCCGGGCTGGCCGCCGTCGACGGGCGCTTCACGGTGGTCCAGGAGGTCCACGGTGCCCCGACCGGCGACGTCACCGTGGCCCTGACCGTCAGTGACGGCACCCTGCACCTGTCGCTGCCCGACCCCGATCAACCCGGGGCCGAAGCTGCGGATGTGGCCATCTCCCTGTCCTATGAGGACGCGGTGGCACTGTCGAAGGGCGAGCTGGTGGCGGCCGAGGCCTTGACCGCCGGGCGGGTCCGGGTCCGCGGGGACCTGTCGGTGCTGGTGGCCAGCCAGCAGATGCTGGCGTCGGCCCAGCCCTACGTGCAGGCGCTCACCGCCGACACCACCTACTAGCGACTCGAGGGGGGCACCGTGGAGATCCTGAGTGGCCGGACGATGATCCACCCACGCGACCTCGAGCGCACGCTGGCCTTCTACCAGGACGGGTTCGGCCTGGCTGTGGCCCGGGAGTTCAGTGCCGGCGCCACCCGGGGAGTGGTGTTCTTCCTGGGTGGGGGTCTGCTCGAGGTGGTGGGCCATCACGGGAACACGATCTCCGAGAATGCGTCCGGGGCCGGGAACGTGGTGGCTCTCTGGTGGCAGGTCCGGGACGTCGGGGCGGCCGTCGAAGAGCTCGAAGGCCGCGGGGTGACCATCGCCCGCCCACCGGTGCTCGAGCCGTGGGGACTCATCGAAGCCTGGGTGGACGATCCCGACGGGATCCGCATCCATATCGTCGAAGTCCCCGAGGGCCACCCGTTGCGTCGGGACCTCCGGCCTCCGCCCCCGGCCTAGGAGATCGCCCAGGTGGCGGCCTGACCCGAACCCACGGCTCGGTCTGGTACTACTGGTCGTAGGGAAGGACGACAAGGGACCGCAGTGACGGGAGCGCTATGACGATCGGGCTACATGAGGATGAGGTGTCGGGCGGAGAATCCGAAGCCCTGGAGCCGCATGTCATCGTCCTGTTCGGCGCCACCGGGGACCTGGCCCGCCGCAAACTGCTTCCCGGGCTCCTCCGGCTCACCCATTCCGGGCTGGTTCGCGAATGCCAGATCATCGGCGTCTCGCTCGAGGACTTCGACGACGCCGAGTTCCGGCGGTTCGCCCGCAAGGCGTGCGAAGAGTTCACCCGGCAGGAGCTGGTCGATGCCGAGTGGCCGACCTTCGAGTCCCGGCTCCACTACGTACCGAACGCCGCGGGTGCCGCCGGCCTGGCCGAGGCGGTCCACCGGGCCGAGGTGCTGTTGGGCGGCGAGCCCCGACTGTTGCACTATCTGAGCGTCCCCCCGTTCGCCGCCCAAGCGGTGGTCCGCACCCTGGGGGAGGCCGATCTGGTCGATCGGTCCCGCATCATCATGGAGAAGCCGTTCGGCACCGACCTCCGGACGGCCAAGATCCTCAACGACGCCGTCCACGAGGTGTTCCGCCCCGATCAGGTCTTCCGGATCGACCACTTCCTGGGCAAGGAGGCGGCCCAGAACATCCTGGCCTTCCGGTTCGCCAACGGCCTGTTCGAGCCGATCTGGAACCGCGGGCACATCGACCACGTCCAGATCGATGTGCCCGAGGCACTCTCCGTCGACGCCCGGGCCGGCTTCTACGAGCGCACCGGGGCGTTCCGGGACATGGTGGTGACCCACCTGTTCCAGGTCCTGGCCTTCATGGCCATGGAGCCCCCGACCGCCCTCGAGCCGCGAGCCATCAGCGAGGAAAAGAACAAGGTGTTCCGGTCGATGCGGACGCTCGACCCGACCCAGGTGGTCCGGGGTCAGTACGAGGGTTACCGGGCCACGCCCGGCGTGGCCCCGGATTCCCAGACGGAGACCTTCATCGCCCTCCGCTGCGAGATCGACAACTGGCGCTGGGCCGGGGTCCCCTTCTTCCTCCGGACCGGGAAGCAGTTGGCCGAAGGGGCCCGGATCATCTCGATTGCCTTCCGGGAACCGCCCAAGAGCATGTTCCCGCCCGGCTCGGGGATCGGGACCCAGGGCCCCGACCACCTGACCTTCGACCTGGCCGACTCGTCGAAGCTGTCGCTCTCGTTCTACGGGAAGCGGCCGGGACCGGGGATGAAGCTCGACAAGGTCAGCCTCCAGTTCGATCTGCACGACACCGGGGGCGACGCCGACGTGCTCGAGGCCTACGAGCGGCTCATCCACGACGCCATGAGCGGCGACCACACCCTGTTCACCGGGGCCGAGGACATCGAACGGCTGTGGGAGCTGTCCACCCCGCTCCTCGAGCACCCGCCGGATGTCGAGTTCTACCCGCCCGGGTCCTGGGGGCCCGAAGGCATCCACGACCTCATCGCGCCCCGGACCTGGCGGCTGCCGTTCCAGCGGGTGTGGCGACGACCCAGCTGATTCCCGATCAGGGCAGTAGGGCGGCGACCTCGGCCCGTTCGGCTTCGAGCTCCTCGGTGGTGATCCGGATCCGCTCGAGGGCGAAGTCGTCGTGTTGCAGCCCTTCGACCACACTCCAGGCCCCGGCGGTGTTCACCCGCACCGGGAACCCGAACTGGAGACCGGCGGGGGTGCCGTACTCGCCGTTGGACACCACCGCCAGTGAGGTCACGTCCTGGGCGGAGGTCGGGGTCCGGATGCTCACCACCGAATCGATGGCGGCATTGGCGGCGGAAGCCGCCGACGACAGGCCCCGGGCTTCGATGATGGCGGCGCCCCGCTTCTGCACGGTGGTGATGAACTCACCCTGCAGCCACTCGAGGTCGTCGATGACGTCGGGCACCGGCTTGCCGTCGATGCGGGCGTTGGCGAAGTCGGGGAACTGGGTGGCCGAGTGGTTGCCCCAGATGGCCAGGCTGGTCACCGAGGTCACCGGCACCCCGGCCCGCTTGGCCAGTTGGCTCTTGGCCCGGTTCTCGTCGAGGCGGGTCATGGCGAACCACCGGTCGGAGGGCACCTCGGGCGCATTGGACCGGGCGATCAGGCAGTTGGTGTTGCAGGGATTGCCGACCACCAGGATCCGGACGTCGGAGGCGGCATTGGCGGCGATGGCCTGCCCCTGGGGACCGAAGATCCCGCCGTTGACGGTGAGCAGGTCTCCCCGCTCCATCCCCGCCTTGCGGGGCACCGACCCGACCAGGAGGGCCCAGGAGGTGCCGTCGAAGGCGGTCTTCAGATCGGTGGTGGCCACCACGTCGCTGACCAGGGGGAACGCCCCGTCGTCGATCTCCATGACCACCCCCTCGAGGGCCTTCATCCCCGGTTCGATCTCGAGGAGGCGGAGCACCACCGGTTGGTCCGGGCCCAGCATCTGACCGGAGGCGATCCGGAACAGGAGGGAGTAACCGATCTGGCCGGCGGCCCCGGTGACGGTGACCTGGACGGGAGTCTTGGCTGCCATGCCGTGAGGCTACCTGGGGAGGCTTGGAATGAGCGAACCAGGCCCGGTCCGGCTACAGGTGGTCGACGATGGCCGCGGCGAACTCCGACGTCTTGACCTCGGTGGCCCCCTCCATCAGCCGGGCGAAGTCATAGGTGACCACCTTGTCGGCGATGGTGGCCTCCAACGCCCGCACGATGTCGGCGGCGGCGTCCGTCCAGCCGAGGTGCTCGTACATCAACACGCCCGACAGCAGCAGCGACCCGGGGTTGACCTTGTCCTGGCCGGCGTACTTGGGGGCGGTGCCGTGGGTGGCCTCGAAGATGCCATGGCCGGTGACGTAGTTGATATTGCCGCCTGGCGCGATGCCGATCCCGCCGACCTGGGCGGCCAGCGCATCGGACAGGTAGTCGCCGTTGAGGTTGGTGGTGGCGATGACGTCGAAGTCGGTCGGGCGGGTAAGCACCTGCTGGAGGGTGATGTCGGCGATGTTGTCCTTCACCAGGAGCTTGCCGTCCGGCTTGCCCCCGCAGTCGTCCCACCCCACGGCCACGTCCGCGAACTCCTCTTTGACGAGTTCGTATCCCCAGTTCCGGAACGCCCCTTCGGTGAACTTCTGGATGTTCCCCTTGTGGACCATGGTCACGCTCTCCCGGCCGTGCTCCAGGGCGTACTTGATGGCCGCCCGGATCAGCCGTTTGGAGCCCAGCTCGGAGATCGGCTTGATGCCGATGCCCGAACCCTCCCGGATGGTCCACCCCATCTCGTCCTTCAGAAAGGCGGAGAGTTTGGCCGCCTCCGGGGTGTACGCCTCCGCCTCCAGGCCGGCATAGATGTCCTCGGTGTTCTCCCGGAAGATCACCATGTCCACCTGTTCGGGGTGGAGCACCGGCGAGGGGACCCCCTGGAACCAGCGCACCGGGCGGAGGCAGACGTAAAGGTCGAGGATCTGGCGGAGGGCGACGTTCAGCGACCGGATACCCCCGCCGACCGGGGTGGTCAGCGGGCCCTTGATGCCGATCAGGTGGCTGCGGAAGGTCTCCACCGTCTCGTCGGGGAGCCAGTTCCCGGTCTGGTCGAACGCCTTCTGCCCGGCAAGCACTTCCTTCCAGGCCACCGACTTACCGTGTTTGGCGGCGGCGGCGTCGAGCACCAGTTTGGCCGCCGGCCAGATGTCGACGCCGGTGCCGTCACCTTCGATGAACGGGATGATGGGCTCTTCGGGCACGTGGAGCACGCCGTCGGCGCTGAGGGAAACGAATTCGGCCATAGGGCGACTATATCGGCGCCGCCCTTACCCCTCGCCAACCCCGCGCTCGGGCCCGGCATCGACCCGGATCCGCCGGCCCGCGGCCGGCTACGACGAACCGAGACCCAGCGCCCGGTAGATCTCGCGGGTGGCGCTCGACCGGTTGAGCGTATAGAAGTGCAGCCCCGGCACCCCGGCCTCGAGCAACGTCCGGCAGAGCTCGGTGGCGATGGCGACTCCTTCGTCGCGTACCCCGTCGGCTCCCCCGATCCGATCGGCCTGCTCCAGCCGGTCCACCATCCATGTCGGCACCGCCGCCCCCATGATGGCCATCCGGGGGACCGACTTGAGGTTGGTCACCGGCATGATGCCGGGGAGGACCGGGGTGTCCACGCCGCGGGCAACGAGGTCGGCCACCAAGCCGGTGTACTCCTCGACCTCGAAGAAGAACTGGGTGACCCCGAAGTCGGCGAGGCGCAGCTTCTCCGCCAGCCGGTCCCGGTCGAACGCCAGGTCCGGGGACAGCGGATGGCCGGCCGGTTGGGCCGCCACCCCGATGGAGAAGCCACCGATGGCGTGGGCCAGCTCGACCAGCTCGGAGGCGTGGGGAAGCTCTCCCACCCCTTCGGTCGGGTCGGCCGGGGGGTCCCCACCCAGTGCCATCAGGTTCTCCACCCCCGCCTTGCGGTAGGCGACCAGGATCTCGGCCAGTTCCAGTCGGGTGTGGGCCACACAGATGAGGTGGGCCATCGGCACCAGGGTGGTGGTGCGCAGCATGCCGGTCACCAGGTCGTAGGTACGCTGCCGCGACTCGGCTCCTCCCCGATAGGTGACCGACACGAATGACGGCCCCAACGGCTCGAGATCGCGCAGGGTCTTCACCAGGGTGGCTTGCTCGGCATCGTTCTTGGGCGGGAAGAACTCGAAGGAGTAGGTCGGCCCTTTCGACAACAGGTCGGCGATCCGGGTCATAACTCAGGCATCCTACTGCGGGCGGTAGATCGGAAGCTCTGGCCGCCGCCGGGCCTCACCCTGGTCAGTGGAGTTAACGCCTCGACGATGGCGCGCCGAGTTGGGCCGAGAGGCGGGAAAGCCCGCTGTCGAGCTCGGCGAGGCGGGAGCGGCGGGCGTCGTCGGCTTCGGCCAGCTGCGTCCCGCTGGGAGCCCCGGCACCGTGCCGGAGGAGGCGGTCGGCTTCGACGGCAAAGGCCAGGCCGCGGAGCGACCGGGCCACCGAGTTGGCGGCACTCTGGCCGACCTCGTCCGGCGCGGTCAACGCCGCCTGCTCGAGGGCGCGGGCCGACCGGTCGGTCAGCACCTCCACCGAACCCCGGAGCTCGGGGTCATCGGACATGGCGTTGGGGGACAGCAGCGCGTCGCGGGCGAGATGGGCGTCGCTCACCGCCGGGAGCACCGAACGGCGCCACGCCGCCAGCGCCTGTTGTCGCCTCCGGCGGCTGAGGAGAACCAGCAGCAGGATCACGGCCAGCACCACCACGATGGCGACGATGATCAGGGCCACCGCGGCACTGCTCAACCCGCTGCTGGTCTTCTTCGGGGTGGTGGTCGTGGTGGTGGTCTTCGGCACCGTGGTGGTCGTCTTCGGCGCCGTCGTGGTGGTGGTCTTCGGAACCGTGGTCGTGGTGGTGGTCGAGGTGGTCGTGGTGGTCGTGGTGGTGGTGACCGGGACGGTGGTGGTGGTGACCGGGACCGTGGTGGTGGTGGTGGCCGACGCCGGGGTGGCCGACGACAGGGAGAGGGTGAAAGCGCACGTCGCCAGCGCGACGCCCGCCGCCGACAACCCGATCCGGGACCGGCGCGACGGCCGCGGGCCCGGATCCGACACTCCCGTTGGTGAAACCCCGTGTGCAGCCACTCGACACCCCCCACTCGCGCCCGGTTTCCGTGGGCGGCCTCACCCTAGTGGCGGCGGATCAGTGCTTGCCGATGGCGGATGCGGCGAACGGCCGGCTGAGTCAGCTGTCCACCCGGCCGTAGTCGTCCTCAAGCCGGACGATGTCGTCCTCCCCGAAGTACTCGCCGTGCTGGACTTCCACGAAGACCACCTCGGTGGCGGTGGCGTTCTCGATCCGGTGAGCGGTGCCAACCGGGATGTCGACCGACTGGCCGGCGGCGTACTCGGCCTGGACGCCGTCCAGGGTCACCCGCGCGGTGCCGGCGACGATGAACCAGTGTTCCGATCGGCGGGCGTGCCGCTGATAGCTCAGTCGTTTGCCGGGGAGCACGGTCATCCGCTTCACCTTGTGGGTCCCGGCATCATCGAGGACCGTATAGCTGCCCCACGGCCGGTGGTCGGTCTCCGGGACCCCCGAGGGGCCGGCCATGCTCACGACGCCCGCTCGGCGGCGCGCACGGTGTTGCGCAACAACATGGCCCGGGTCATCGGTCCGACCCCGCCGATGCGGGGGGTGATCCACCCTGCGACCTCGGCGACTGACTCGTCGACGTCGGACAACAGCTTCTTCCCTTCCCAGGAGGTACCCGCACCCACCACCGCGGCACCGGGTTTGATCATCTCCTTGGTCACCAGACCGGCCCGACCGGCCGCCGCCACCACCACGTCGCCCTGGACCACCAGCCCGGCCATGTCGTCGACGCCGGTATGGACGACGGTGACCGCGGCATTGCAGCCCGGTCGCTTCATGGCCAACAACAAGGCCAGCGGGCGCCCGATGGTCAGCCCCCGCCCGATCACCACCACATGCTTCCCCTCCACCGGCACGTCGTTGGCCGCCAGCAGCTCGACGATCCCGGCCGGGGTACACGGCAGCGGGCCGGCCGCCCCCATGACCAGGCGCCCGAGGTTGACCGGGTGGAGGCCGTCGACATCCTTGTCGGGGTCCACCGCCAGCAGTACCCGTTCCTCGTCGAGCCCGTCCGGCAACGGGAGCTGGACCAGGTAGGCGTGGATCCGGGGGTCGGCGTTGAACCGGGCCACCACCGCCTCGAGCTCCGACTGGGACACGTCGGCCGGCAGGTGCTCATGGGCGGAGAAGATGCCGACCTCGGCGCAGTCGGCGTGCTTCATGGCCACATACCGCGAGCTCGGGCCGTCGTCCCCCACCAGGATGGTCCCCAGTCCCACCGTCACCCCGGCGGCGGCCAACCTCGCGACCCGATCGGTCACTTCGGCCCGGATCCGGGCGGCGAGCAGCTCGCCGTCGAGCAAGGTGGCGGTCACCGGACTCAGTGCCGGAAGTGGCGTTCGCCACCGGCCATGACCAGGGCCACCCCGGCGGCATCGGCCGCTGCCGTCACCTCGCCGTCCCGGATGGAGCCGCCGGGTTGGACCACGGCGGCCACCCCCGCCTCGGCGAGCACCTCGAGGCCGTCGGGAAACGGGAAGAAGGCGTCGCTGGCCGCCGCCGCCCCCTGGGCCCGGGCTCCCGCCTTCGACACCGCGATCTCCGCCGCCACCACCCGTGACGACTGGCCGGCCCCGATACCCACCGCCTGGCCGTCGCCCACGATGGCGATGGCGTTGGAGGTGGTGCGGGCGCAGACCTTCCAGGCGAGGGCCAGATCCCGCCACTGGGCGTCGGTCGGCCGGGTGGTCGTGGCCACCTCCCAGCTCGACGGTTCCAACAGGAAGCGGTCGGCGTCCTGGACCAGCACGCTCGATCCCAGCCCCCGGTACTGGCGCACGATGGGCTCGGGTGACGGTGCCGACAGCAGGCGGGTGGCCTTCCGTTTCGACGACAGCAGGGCCAGCGCCTCCTCGTCATAGGACGGGGCGATGATGACATCCGCCTGGGGGCCTTCACCGATCGCTTCGGCCACCGCCACGGTGACTGGTCCCCCGAGGGCGACGATCCCGCCGAACGCCGACAGCCGGTCGCCGTCGAGCGCCCGCTGATAGGCGGTGGCCAGGGTGTCGGCGACCGATGCACCGCAGGGATTGGCGTGTTTGATGATGGCCGCCGCCACCTCCGAACCACCCTCGGTCGCCAGCTCGTGGACGAGCCGCCAGGCGGCGTCGGCGTCGAACAGGTTGAGGTATGACAGCTCCTTGCCCCCGTGCTGGACGACGTCGTCCCACCACGAGTGCTCGCCGGCGATCCGGTAACGGGCGCCGTGCTGATGGGGATTCTCCCCGTAGCGGAGCGAGCCGGCCCGCTCCAGGGTGAGGTGGATGGAGGGAGGCAGGATGGCCGTCTCGGCCGTCGTCGAGGCCCGTTGATCGAACCACCCGACGATGGCGGCGTCGTAGGCGGCAGTGTGGGCGAAGGCGTCGCGGGCCAGCCGGTATCGGGTGGCATCGGACAGGGCCCCCTGCTCTCGCAGCTCGGCCAGCACCGCGCCGTACTCGGCGGGGTCGACGACCACCCCCACGTGGGCGTGGTTCTTGGCCGCCGCCCTCACCATGGTGGGGCCACCGACGTCGATCAGCTCGATGGAGGGGTCCGACCGGAACGGATACAGGTTGCACACCACCAGGTCGATGAGATCGATGTCCTGGTCCTCGAGATCGGCGAGGTGCCCGGGCTGGGAGCGGTCGGCGAGGATCCCGCCGTGGATGGTCGGATGGAGGGTCTTGACCCTCCCGCCGAGCATCTCTGGCGCCCCGGTCAAATCGGCCACTTCCAGATGGGGGAGGCCGGCGTCGGCCAGCACCGAGGAGGTGCCGCCGCTGGAGATCAGCTCCCACCCGAGATCGGAGAGCCCGCGGGCCAGCTCCTCCAGTCCCGTCTTGTCGTATACGGACAGCAATGCCTTCAATCGGTGACCTCCAGTGGTGATCCTCGCTCATCGGCGACCGGGACCGCCAGCTTGTCGATGAAGGCGCGGATGGTCGCCGGGTAGAGTTCCCGCTCCACCGCCTTGATCCGTTCGTGGAGGGTCGCCACCGTGTCATCCGGCAGGACCGGGACCGACTCCTGGGCCAGGATGGGCCCGGCGTCCATGGCCAGGGTGGCCACGTGCACGGTGGTGCCGGTCTCGGCCACCCCGGCGGCCAGGGCGTCCTCCACCGCGTGCCAACCCGGGAAGTCAGGTAGGAGGGCGGGGTGGGTGTTCAGGATACGGCCGGGGAAGGCGGTGTGGATCGGCTGATCGAGCACCGTCCCGAACCCGGCCATCACCACCACGTCGATCCGATGCTCGACCAGCACATCGACGACCGCTCGGGTGTAGGCCAGCCGGTCGAACCCGGGACCGAACCCCCCGTAGGCGGCCCGGTCGACCAGGGACGAGGACAGCCCCACCTCCTCGGCGATACCGAGCCCGCGACACGGGCGGTCGGCTACCACCAGCGAGACCGGAAGCTGGGCGCCGAGGATGGCTTCGAGGATGGTGCCGCTGCCCGAGACCAATACCCCGATGGCGACCGGCGAGGCACGGCCCGGAGAAGGAGTGGCGACCACGGCCGCAGGCTACCAGCGGGGTTCTCCTCTCCCTTCCGGCGGTTTGCCCGGTTGGAGGGGTGGCGTCGGCCACCTCGGGATCAGGGTTCCACAACCGAGAAGCACGGCTCGAAGCACCACGATAGCTTTTGGTCAGATCGACCTACTCGGTCGAAGACAGAGGGGGACGACATGCCCAGGACCTCGAGGGCCATGACCGGACTGATCGGGGTGGTGGCCCTGCTCGCCGGGCTGGTTGTTGGACCAACCGCGACCGCCGGCGGCGCGCTGCGGCCGGCGATCACCACCGTGGCGTGCTTTGGATCGTTGGCGGGCTTCCCGTTGAACAAGCCGATCGTCGGCATCGCCCAGACGCCCGACAGCGCCGGCTACTGGCTCGTCGCTACCGACGGAGGGGTGTTCAGCTTCGGCGATGCCCACTTCTACGGGTCGACCGGGGCCATCCTCCTCAACAAGCCGATCGTGGGCATGGCGCCGACCTCCACCGGCCACGGCTACTGGCTGGTGGCCAGCGACGGGGTCATCTTCAGCTACGGCGACGCCCAGTTCTACGGGTCGACCGGGGCGCTGGTCCTCAACAAGCCGATCGTGGGCATGGCGCCCACCCCCACCGGCCACGGCTACTGGCTGGTGGCGAGCGACGGGGGCATCTTCAGCTTCGGCGACGCCCACTACTACGGGTCGACCGGCAACCTCCGCCTCAACCAGCCGGTGGTGGGGATGGCGGCAACCGCCGATGGACATGGCTACTGGTTGGCGGCGGCTGACGCCGGCATCTTCACCTTTGGCGACGCCAACTACCTCGGCGGCGGGCCCATCAGCCAAGACAATCAGAGCTACATCAGAGATTTCTCCGCGTTTGCCGCCAGCACCGACGGCGGGGGCTACATCCTCGCCAACGCCAGTCGAGGCTTTCTCCTCTTCTTCGGCGACGCCAAGTACTACGGCCTCGGATTCACCGCATCCGACACTTCCTCGCTGGCCGGTCTTACGTCACCGGTTGCCAGCCTCGGCTACGGCTACTGGGAGGCAACCCAAGCCGGCTCGGTGTACGCCCTGACGGCGGGCGGCCAAGCCACCTGCTGACGCCGTCACTCGGTGGCGGAGGGCGCTCCCACCCCGACTGGCTCGGCGCTGAACGTGCTGCGGGGGACGTTGCCCTCCGCCATCTCGTCCATGCCGATCGGACCTTCGAGGTCGGCGTTCAGGAATTGGTGGATGACCGGGTCGTGCGAGTCGAACATCTCGTCTTTGGGGGCGAAGCGCACCAACTTGGACTGATAGAGCATCCCGAGGTAGTCGGCCGTCCGCATCACCGAGGGGATGTTGTGGGTGATGATGAAGATGGTGGCTCCGGTCTCCCGCTGGACGTCGAGCACCAGCTCGTCGAGGAAGGCCACCCGTACCGGGTCGAGTCCGGAGTCGGGCTCGTCGAACAGCACGATCTCGGGATCGAGCACCAGGGCCCGGGCCAGCCCGGCCCGCTTCTTCATGCCGCCCGACACCTCGCCGGGGAGCTTGCGGAGGTGGTCCATGAGCCCGACCAACTCGGCGTTCTTGTGCACGATCTTGCGGATCTCCCCCTCGTTCTTCTTGGTGTGCTCCCGGAGTGGGAAGGCGATGTTCTCGAACAGGTTCATGGAGCCGAACAGCGCGCCGTCCTGGAAGAGCACGCCGAACTTGCGCCTGACCCGGAACAGGTTCTTCTGGTTGAGGGTGGAGATCAGCTCACCGTCGATGTAGACCCCTCCGTTGTTGGGCTTCAGCAGCCCGATCACCACCTTGAGCAACACCGACTTCCCGGTCCCCGACGGCCCGAGCACCGCGGTGATCTTCCCCCGGGGCACATCGAAGGTGATGTCCTGGAGCACGGTGTGGGAACCGAACGATTTGGTCACATTCTGGATGGAAATGGCGGCGTCGGGAAGGGCCGCCGCGGGCCCGACAGCCCCGTTCGAGCCCGCCGGGATGGAAAGGCCCGGGACCGCCGACGGGTCTCCATTCGGATCAGCCATGGACCTCATCCTCGCATCTTCTGGTTGTTCTCGCACACCGATGGGTACAACTATCTACCACCAACTATGTAACTTAACGGCGAGGGTGACCTTGCGTCGCCGGGGTGGCCCCAGGCGTGGGACTCCCCTGACTACCGCAAGTTCTGACTATCCGGTAAGTTCCCCAATCGCAGTATTTGGGGACAGCGCCGGACAATGGTCTGAGCGGGGGTTGCCATTTAATTTCGTTTATCAGCTGGGGCATCGGAGACTGTGTGACGGAAGAAAGAGGGCACGACGGGGGCGTGGCCGGGGAGGGGGAGGACACCGCCCGAGTCGCGGTGATCGGGCCCGCCACCGAGCAGATCCCCCGGGTCCCCCCGGTTCCGCCCTCCTCGGTCCTCCCCCGGCACCGGGTCACCCGGCCACCGCTGTTCCCGAAGATCAACTGGTTCCTCGGCGAGGTCGGGGCGATGTTCGCCTCCGGCTTCGAGGCCCTCCGGCTCGGTTTCAAGCAGGGGGTCCCGGTCGGTGAGTTCCTCGACCAGTGCTGGTTTCTGGCCAAGGTCACCACCCTTCCCCTGATCCTCATCTCGGTGCCGTTCGGGGCGGTCATCGCCCTCGAGGTCGGCGGCCTGCTCCAGCAGATCGGTGCCCAGTCCCAACTCGGGGCGGCCATGGTGCTGGCCGTGGTCCGGGAACAGGCACCGCTGGCCACCGCCCTGCTCATCGCCGGAGCCGGCGGCTCCGCCATGTGCGCCGACATCGGCTCCCGCAAGATCCGGGACGAGATCTCCGCCATGGAAGTCATGGGGGTCAATCCGCTGCAGCGCCTCGTCCTCCCCCGACTGCTGGCCGCCATGGTGGTGGCCTTCCTCCTCGACGCCATCGTGTCGGTGGCCGGCATCGCCGGCGGCCTCTACTTCGGTACCCATGACATCCACATCACCGCCAGCAGTTTCTTCTCCACCTTCGGCGAGCTCAGCCAGCTGGCCGACCTGGCCATGGCCCTGTTCAAGTCGGTGGTGTTCGGCTTCATCGCCGCCATGGTCGCCTGTTACAAGGGCATGACCGCCAAGGGCGGGCCGAAGGGGGTGGGGGACGCGGTGAACCAGGCGGTGGTGATCACCTTCATGGTGTCGTTCTTCATCAACTTCGTGCTGACCGTCGTCTACTTCAATTTCATTCCTCAGCGAGGCATCTAGATGGCCGCCACCACCGCCATCGGCAACGGCCCCGTCGGCTACGTCTACAAGCAGACCCGCTTCTGGCTGCGGACCATCCGCTCCCTCCCCGCCGCCCTCCAGTACCGCCGCGAGATCACCCTGCTCGTCTCCGACATCACCGTGGGTGCCGGCGCGGTGGTCATCGGGGGCGGCATGTTCTTCGTGGTCATCGGCATCGCCTTCTTCACCGGCACCGAGGTCGGGCTGGAGGGATTCACCGGCCTGTCCCAGATCGGAGCCCAGGCCTTCACCGGGGTCATCTCCGCCCTGGCCAACGTCCGGGAGATCACCCCGTTGGTGGCCGGGTTGGCCTTCGCCGCCCAGGTCGGCGCCGGCTTCACCGCCCAGCTCGGGGCCATGCGGGTCTCCGAGGAGATCGACGCCCTCGAAGTCATCGGGGTGGACAGCGTCACCTACCTGGTCGGCACCCGGGTGTGGGCGGCGCTGATCACCATGATCCCCATCTACCTGGCCGCCCTGTTCGCCAGCTTCATCGCCTCCCAGCTGATGGTCACCGACCTCTTCCACCTGTCGGTCGGCACCTATCACCACTTCTTCCAGCTGTTCCTGCCGCCGGTCGACGTCCTCTACTCGTTCATCAAGGCGATGGTCTTCGTGGTGGCGGTGACCTTCATCCACTGCTACTACGGCTATTCGGCCGAAGGAGGGCCGGCCGGGGTGGGGGTGGCCGCCGGCCGGGCCATCCGGATGTCCCTCATCGCCGTCGTGGTCCTCAACTTCTTCTTGTCGACCGTTCTCTTCAGTGGGGCCTCCTCCGGGGCCAGGCTGGTGGGATGAGGCGGCTCAGCGCATTAGGACGAACCGCGGTCGTCCTGGTCGCCATCGCGGTGGTGGTGGCCGGGGTGGTGGTGATCGAGAAGGCGGTGGGCGGGGACTACAGCGGCAACCAGCTGGTGGTCGGCCGGTTCACCTCGGCCGGCCAGGGCATCCAACCCGGCGCCGAAGTCGACTTCGACGGCGTCCAGGTCGGCCGGGTCTACTCCATCGCGCTGGTCAACCGGGCGGCCAAGGTGACCCTCAGCCTCTACCCGAGCTTCCACTTCCCGGCCAACGGGACCGCCACCATCCAACCGGAGAACCTGTTCGGCGCCGACGCGGTCGCCATCACCTCGCCCACCGGTCAGCGGGGCCCGTACCTGAAGCCGGGGGCGACCATCCCCCATACCCGGGTGGCCAGCGAGCTCACCGATCTGTTGGCGGTGGCCGACCCGCTCCTCCAGCAGATCAACACCACCGACCTGTCCAATTCCATCTCCGAACTGGACCAGGCCACCAACGGCGCCGGTGCGCAGATCGCCACCGGGATCACCGAGGCCTCCAAGCTGGGGACGTTGCTGAGCACCACCCTCGGGGCCCAGCTCACCGCCCTCGACTCGCTGGCCGCCCTCAATGGCGCCCTGCTACCGGCCGCCTCCCAGCTGAACACCGTCTCCCAGGACGCCAACACCGCGCTGCCGGCTATCAACCGGGCCCAGGACAACTTCCAGCGCCTCCTGGAGTCCATCAACCCGTTCGCCGAGAACCTGGCCCAGTTCCTGAGCCTCTACCACCCGGACATCGCCACCCTGCTGACCACCGGGGACAACGTGACCCGGGTGCTTCTCAGCCACGAGACCAACATCCGACAGACGATCACCGGTCTCTACCAGTACGTCTACCGCCTCTCCCTCTCCCCGGCCGACACCCTCCCCGACGGCTCGAGGATCGCCTACTTCCAGGTGTTCATCGACTTCTCCGACGTGAACAACCTGGTCTGCAGCCTGATCGCCCCGGCCAGCGGCGGGCTGGCCGCGCTGGCCCCCCTCCAGGCCGCCCTCGGAGCCGCGGGTAGCGGCTTCGACTGCTCGGCCCAGACCGCCAACTTCAACCAGCTCAACCCGCCGGCGGCGACGACCACCGCGGCGACCACCACGGCGCCGTCGACCGCCCAGCAGGGCGCCAACGTGGCCCAGCAGGTGTACCAGGCACTGGGCGCCCCCACGACGCCGGCTCCCCAGACCCTCGGGGGCTACCTGAACATGCTGCTCGGGGGGCTCTGATGGCCCGCTGGCCCTGGCGCCGCTCCTCCTCCGGCCGCAAGAGCCATCTCCCCACCCTGCTGAAATTCGGGACGTTCGTGGTCATCGCCCTGGTGCTGCTGGTGGCGCTGGCCGTCCGGGTGGGGAACATCTCCCTGTTCACCCACCGGAACACCTACCAGGCCCAACTGGCCGACGTCACCGGGCTGCAGCCGAACAACGCGGTGAAGATCGCCGGGGTCACCGTGGGCCAGGTGACCGGCATCAGTGTCCAGCGGGATCACGCCCTGGTGACCTTCTCCATCAACAACGACGTGCACCTTCGCTCGAGCACCAAGTCCGGGCTCCAGCAGAACAACGTGCTCGGCCAGCAGTTCCTCTACCTGTATCCGGGGTCCAGCGGGAAGGACATCCAGCCCGGCTACGTCATCCCCCTGTCCCAGTCGATCGCCGATCCCGGGGTCGGTGCCTTCCTCAACGCTCTCGGCCCGTTCCTCTCCGCGGTGAACCCGGCCCAGGCCAACACCTTCGTCCAGAGCGTGCTCGCCGCCCTCCAGGGGAATCAGGACAAGGTCGACCAGCTGATCAACGACTCGGCCACCGTCGCCCAGACCGTCGGCTCCCTCGACACCCAGGTCGGCCAAGTGATCGATGCCCTCAACCAGGTCTTCACCGCCCTGGCCCAGAAGAGCTCCGACGTGGGCAGCTTGCTCGACAACCTCCAGTCGGTGTCCCAGACCTTCGCCGCCCACAACGACCTGCTGGACACGGTGGTGACCAATCTGTCCAAGTTCACCGGCCAGATCGCCGCGGTGGTCCAGTCCAACCAGGGCAACCTGGCCACCACTATCAGCGACCTCCAGTCGGTGACCTCGGTGGTGCAGGACCACGAGAAGAGCCTGAGCGCCGGGCTCTCCTCGCTGGGGGCGGGCTTCAATCCCTACACCCTCATCTCCAACTTCGGCCAGTGGTTCCAGGTCAAGTCGGTCTACACCTGCCTGGCCGGCGAGACCACCTGCTTCTACAACAACGGGGGCAACCCGCCGCCGGGTTCCGGGCCCTTCGGTGGTGCCCCACCGTCGTTGAGTGGCGCCACCACCGGGACCTCGGGGGCGGCCGCGAGTTCGTCGCCGGAGTCGATGCTCCAGATGGTGGCCGGAGGTGGTCAGTCGTGAAGGCGTTCACCGACCGCAACCCCCGTCGGATCGGGATCGTGGTGGTGACGGTGACGCTGGTCGCGGTGCTGGCCGTCTTCGCCTTCAACGCCAGCACCTTCTCGTCCGGGTACACGGTGAAGGCACGGTTCTCCAATGCCGCCGGCATGGGGCCGAACGCCAACGTGCTGCTGGCCGGGGTGGCCGTCGGCAAGGTCAAGTCGGTGAACCTCAACGGGAACCATGTGACGGTGGACATGACCATCAACCAGGGGGTGGTCCTGCCCAAGAACACCACCGCCTCCATCAGTGTCCAGACCCTGCTCGGCCAGCTGGTGGTGGACCTCAAGCCGGTCAGCGGATGGAACCAACCGCTGGGCGACGGGGCGCTGCTGACCAACACCTCGATCCCGGTCGAGTTCCAGAACATCCAGAACATCGCCGGAGGGCTGCTGACCAAGTCCGACGCCACCGCCATCAACCAACTCATCTCGTCGCTGGCCACCATCACCCAGGGCAAGCAGCAACAGGTGGCCCAGATCATCAGCGGTCTGAACGGGTTCACCGGCGTGATCAACCAACGTCAGACCCAGGTGAGCCAGCTGATCGCCGCCGCCAACACCCTCTCCCAGACGGTGGCCTCCCATGACAGCGAACTGGGATCGGCCATCGACAACCTCACCACCGTGATCGGCAGCCTGGCCCAAAAAGGCACCGATCTCGGCAACCTCATCGACAACACCCAGCAGGCCGCCGGCCAGATCAACACCCTGGTCACCAACAACCGCCCGCAGCTCCAGGCGACGGTGACCCAGCTCCAGTCAGTGCTCGGGATCCTCTCCCAACACCAGCTGGACCTGGCCCAGGGGGTGTCGAGCGCGGCGGCGGCCATCACCGGTTTTTCGTCCATCGGCTCATCGGGATCCACCCCGGTGAGCTGGGGGAACATCTTCTTCAACGTGCTCGGCTCCACCCCCCTGGAAGGGGTCCTGGGAGCCTGCGGGACCCTGGACATGGTCCTCAACCAGTCGCTGGGCCCCGACCCGCTTCCCTGTAGCCAGCAGAACGGGCCGCTGATCGGCACCACCCCGGTGACCCCGGCCACCCCGGCGCCGGCCATCGCCGGGACCAGCTCGAGCTCCTCCACCACCTCGACGACCCGGGCAGGTTCGAACACCACCACCACCACGACTCCCTCGTTGGGCAACGGCATCGCCGGCATCCTGGGTCTGGGGAATCCGGGGGGCGGATCGTGAGACGCCGGCTCCTCGCCCTCGGCACCATCGTGGTGGTGGTCGCCATCGTCGTCGGGGTGGCGTCGGTCACCGTGCTCAAGTCCACCCCCACTTATCCGGTGAAGGCGGTGTTCGCCAGCGCCAACGGGCTGTTCCCGGGGAACTCGGTCGAGATGCTCGGGGCTCCGGTCGGGACGGTGACCGACGTCGTCAACACCGGTGCCACCGTCCTGGTGTCTATGGATGTGCAGACCAAGTATGCGGTGCCCGCCGGGGTGCAGGCGGCGCTGGTGTCTCCCCAGGTGCTCGGTGAGCCCTCCATCGAACTCTCCCCCGGCTACACCGGCGGGCAGAAACTGTCGGCGGGAACCACCATTCCTCTCTCCCGGACATCGGTTCCGGTGTCCACCGACCAGCTCCTGAAAGACGTCCAGAGTTTTCTGTCCCAGGTCGATCCGCATGCCACCGGAAATCTGATCACCAACCTGTCCCAGGATCTGTCGGGCCAGGGTGCCTCGCTCAACCAGCTGTTGGGCAACGCCGCCGGCACCATCCAGCTCCTGGCCCAGCAGGGGAACAACCTCGGGCAGCTCACCACCTCACTGGCTCAGATCACCGCCACCCTCCAGACCCGGACCACCACCCTCTCGAATCTCATCACCGACTACAACACGGTCTCCGCGGTGGTGGCTTCCCATCAGGCCCAGTTGGGCACGGCCATCAGTGATCTGGCCGGCGCCACCAATCAGCTCTCGCAGTTCTTGGGTCCCAACCTGGTCCCGTTGGAGAGCGACGTGGCCGGCGTCACCCAGGTCACCCGCACCGTCTCGGCCAATCTCGGCAACCTCGACACCCTGCTCAACTCCACCAACCTGCTGTTCGCGGCGGCCGGGCGGGCCTACGACCCCACCCAGAACTGGCTCAACCTGAA
>DASZIT010000023.1:0-29100 GCA_035948855.1 Acidimicrobiales bacterium
GTCGGACGTCTTGGCCACCTTCTCCCGTTTGATGGCGGATGGGGTCGATGGGGAAATCACCGAGTTGAGCCAGGGGAACTCCGGAATGCTCTGCGGCCTGGCGGCGCACTGGCCCGACGGGACCGGGAAGCCCGATCGCACAGTTTTCCACGTCTACCGCGTCCAGGATGGCCTGATCACCCGCATCGATCGCTTCGATGATCGGGATTCGGCGGCCCTGGCCGCCGGCGTCAGCTGAGCTGACAGCCCCGGCTTTCGTCGGGTGCGAACTGCAGCCAAACGCGCGAGTCTGGAGTGCACCCCAGCTCCAGCGAGGTCGGCATGGCCAATCGGCAAACAACCACCCCGGTACCCGCGGTTGGGATCGTGGATCTGAAGCTGGAGATCGTCGTCGTGCCCGTATCCGACGTTGATCGGGCCAAGACCTTCTATCTCCAGCTCGGCTGTCGCCTGGACGCCGACTTCGTCTCGGGAGACGACTTTCGAGTGGTCCAGGTCACGCCGCCCGGCTCGCAGTGCTCGGTCATCTTCGGCACCGGGATCACCGCCGCCGCGCCGGGATCAACCCAGGATCTGATGCTCGTTGTCTACGACATCGAGGTGGCTCGCGCCGCGCTCATCGCCCGTGGTGTCGACGTGAGTGAGTTGTTCCATGACGCTGGTGGTGTCTTCCACCACGCCGGAACCGAGGGACGGCTTGCCGGTCCGGACCCCGAGGATCGCTCCTATTGCACGTTCGCCTCGTTCAGCGATCCCGACGGGAACGGTTGGCTGCTCCAGGAAATCAAGACCCGCCTTCCCGGACGGTGACCGGACGAGCCCCGCCCAGGCCCAGGCTCTGGCCCGGCGACGCTGGAGGCCGCTCGACAAGCCATAGATGTAATGACGACACGAGGAGGACGGAGACATGGACGTTGCCGCGCTGGCCGATCTGCTGCGAGAGACCTCCGAGCATCATGACCCTTACGAGAAGGCGGCGCCGAAGCACAACTGGTGGGACTGGTATGCCGCCTACATGAATGCCCGGCAGGCGGGGAGCACCCCGGATGCCGCATCTGATGCCGCGGCTCTGTACATGGAGGGGCTCGGCGGGAGCTAACTGGCGAGCTACTCATTCGAAACCTGGACGTCGCTAGTTGGCCGGGCACGGCGACAACCAACTGGTGTTGAGGAGGACCCGGCCGAGCGCCACCCACGCATCGCCGTAGTAGGTGGGGAACCGCTCAGATTGCTGGTCGGCCTGGCTGAGGAGTGAGGTGGCGTCCTGAGGATGGCTGGCCGCGCCGGCGGCGGCCGCGGCCGCCACCAGCCCGACCGGATTCACCGCACCGGTGTCGGGCTGACCGGAGAGGGTGTAGGCCAGATCGGCCCCGCCATGGGCGGCATGCTGGAGCACCGTCCAGTCCCGAGCCGCCACCCTGCGATCGGCGGCCAAGCAGCTGGCCGCCAACCACACCGGCGCCCGCTCGGCATTCAAGGCGTAGGCGGGGACGCCGGTGCCGGTCGGCCCGCCAATCGGCTGTACCGTCCCGTTGGGCAGCAGTTCCGCCCAGTCGGGAAGGAGACGGACCAGGCTGGTGCCGGTCAGTCCGGTGACCATGGACGTGGTGCTGGCGGCCAGTTCTGACCAGCGGGGATCGCCGGTCACCGTCCCGAGGGCGGCCATCGCCTCCGGGGCGAGATAGCTGGGATTCGCCACCACCAGTCCGGTCACCGCCCAGGGGCCGGCCACCAGCTCGAGATGTCCGGCCACGGTGACGGTCTCATTGGCGAGAATCGCCGCCGCCACCGCCTTCCCCTCGGCCGTGTAGGTGGGATTGGCGAAGCGCTGGCCGGCCAGGATCAGCGCCCACGCGGTGTCCAGGTCGGCATCTGAAGCTGGCTGCGGGTCGGTCACCGTCCCGTTACTCCAATGGAACGAGAACAGTCCGTCGGATTGTTGCAGATGGCTCTGCTCCCAACGCCAGGCGTCGGCAAACGAAGCGGCCTGCGCGGTGGCCACCGCCAACAGCATGGCGTAGGCCTGTCCCTCGCTCACCGTGTCACCGCCCTGGTCGTGGCGCACCACCCGCCCGTCGGCGGCCAGGTACCGCTGCAGGAAGGCCACCGAGTCGGCGCGGGCCAGCGCCGACGGAGTCGCCGCCGCTGCCGCCACCCGCTGGGCGTTGGCCCGGCTGCCCCCGACGGAAAGGGAGGCGATACCCACCGCCACCACCACCAGCCCGGCGATGGCCACCGCCATCCGGCGGGTCGCACCCTTGCGTTCTACGGTCTTCCTCGGCGCGACGAGGCTGTCCTTGGCGCTCCAGGCCAGTGCTCGATCGTGGTTCGACGCGCGGACGGTCACACCAGCACCCTTTCAAATTCCAGCTCCGCTTCAACCGACGACGCCGGCGGCGGTGCCGGCTCCGGCGCCAATGCCGATCGGCGGCGACCGACGATGGCCGACCACGACCCGACCACCAACACCGAGAAGTGGAGCAGGGCGAAGCCCACGTTGTTGAGGGTGGCGGCGGTCAAGCTCCGGTTGAGGGCATAGGCCATGGCCGCCAACAGACCGCCCATGGTCAGCAGGGCCGGCAGCACCGCGCCGGGTTGCGGCCCGTCGACGCCGTGTTTCGGGGTGACCACGAACCTCCCTCGCCTCCGGAGGATCACGAACAGGGTCGAGAGCACCTGGACGAAGAAGGTGGAGATCAACAAGGCAAAGGCGTCGAAGGTGTACTCGCCGGCCCCCGCCACCGCCACCGCCAGGAGGCTCACGCAGAAATACGGGGCGAAGTGCAGCAAGAACTGGTCGGCGGTGGCCCCGGCCAACGGCTGGGCGCCGGTGAAGATCCGGATGACCGGAAGGGCCATGTACAGAGCGACCGTCCATCCTGACAGGAAGAACATGGATGACAGCAGGTACTGCTGACGGATCCGCCACGGGAGCACCGCCTTGATGGCTACCGGCAGGGCGGCCAGACAACCCCGCGCCCACCGCTGCTGCTGGCTCACGTAGGAGGCCATGTCCTCGGGCCCGAGGCCCTGGGCCAGCACCTCGTTCACGTACACCGACCGCCAGCCGCGCTCGTGCAGCATGATCGAGAGCTCGAAGTCCTCGGTCAACGATTTCTCCGGGAACCCGCCGGCCTCCTCCAGCGCCTGCCGGCGGAAGACCACGTTGGTGCCACAACAGAACATGGCCCCGAGGCTGTCCTTCCCGCGGGCGATCCCGCCGAAGAACAGCGCCTGCTGGGACCAGGCCGCTGCCGCCAACCGCCCGGTTCGGGCATTGGCGTAGTACTGGGGGGTCTGGACGAAGCCAACCCGGTCGTCCTGCATCCACCCGAGGGTGGCTTCGAGGAAGCGGGGGTCGGGGACATGGTCGCAGTCGAACACCACCACGAACCGCGCCTGGGTGAGGCCGAGCGCGTGGTTCAGGTTGCCCGCCTTGGCCCCGGCGTTCCCCTCGCGCCGTACGTACCGGGCACCGGCCCGCCGGGCCAGGTCGGCGAGCTCGGGACGGCCGGCGTCGTCGAGCAGGTAGACGGTCACCTCGGCCCCCCGCAGGCCGACGGCGGCGACCACGGTGGGCGCCACCACGTCGAGGGGTTCGTTGTAGACCGGGATCAAGACGTCGACCGCGGGGGGAGGGCCCGACCACCGTGGCGCCGGCTCCCGGTCGCGACCCCGCCGGCAGGTCCACCAGAACCCGGCGGCCTGCACCAGATTGAACAGCTCGGCCGAGACCAGCAGCCCGTAGAGCACCGGGTTCCCCACCCGGCCGACCCGCAGGAGCCACTCGAAATACCACCCGGCCAGCACCACGCTGAGCGGTAGCAACAGTCGCAGCTTGGTCTGGGCGGCGCGCCAGTCGTCCGGTGTCCGCCATTTGGGAGGGTCGAGGCGGACGTCATCGGACGCCTCCACCCGGTGGTCGGTGCCGGCGGTGGTCAATGGAACTCCCATATCTCGACGTTGGCCAGCTGTCGGTGTTGAACCAGCCGGCCGTGGGCGCGCAAGCTGGTGAGCGCCTTCGACAACGCCGCAGCGTCCGACGGCCCGTTCATCAGCGACGGGCTGGCCACCACGAAGACGGCGTGGCCGGCGGCCTGGTTGGGTCGGGCCCCCACCGGCTCGAGCACCGGCTTGGGCGCGTAGTAGGAGACCACCTCCCGCAGGTCAGCCGGATCGTAGAGGATGACGTCGCCCGGCCGGGCAAGGGCCTCGACGGGGAGGAGGGCCTGGCGGAAATCGTAGGTACGGGGGTTGGTGCCGTTGTACTGCTGGTCGATCAGCCCCACCAGCATGGTGGCGATGACCAGCGACGTGCCGATCACCACGGTGGTGAACTTCCGGGAGATGCCGGTCACCATCCGGGCAATGAGGACGAAGAGGACCGGGACCCCGGTGGAGAGGTAGCGGATGTCGAAGAGGTTCCGCTTCACCGTCCCGAGGGCGAACATCACCGCGCCGGGGATCACCACCGCCCCCACCAGCAGGCTGGTCACCTGCCGATGGCGGCGGCCGAGCAGGACCAGCGCGAACAGCATGCCGAGCGGCCACATCGCCGCCAGCAGCGCCATGGCCGCGTTCGAGTGGTAGCCCCAGACCGCCCAGATCACGTTGGCAATGGCCGCGTAGATGCTGAGGTGGTTGCCGCTCAAGGCGGTGGCGTTCCCGACCTGCTGTGGCCCGCCGAAACCCTTGCCCCCGGTCTGGTTGACCACGAACTGCTGATGGGCGAACGGGACCAGCGGGGCGAGCCAGACGATGATGGCAAACAACGTGACCGCCCAACCGATCATCAGCTCCCGCACCGGTTCGCCACGGCGGTATCGGCTCCACATCACACCGAGGAAGGCCAGCTGCTGGACCACGATCTGGAGGGCCCCGAAGTACTGGGTCCACACCAGGGCGATGCTGGCCACCGCGTAGATCACCCACGGGAGGCGCCCGCCGCGTTTGCAGATGCGAACCTGGGCCCACAGGGCGATCACCCCGAACAGCATCAGCAGCGCGTACATCCGGGCTTCCTGGGAGTACCACACCATGATCGGCGCCACCGACCCCACCGCGGCGGCCACCACCCCGGTGCGTTGGTCGTAGGCCTCCTTGCCCAAGAGGTAGAGCATGGGAACCACCAGCGCGCCGGCAATGATCGACGGGAGCCGGACCGCCATCTCCCCGGAGCCGAACACGTGCACGGTGGCCCACAAGACCGAGAAGTAGAGCGGCGGGTGCACGTCGGTGGTCCGCAGGTTGGAGATCATCCCGGCGAACGACATCCGGGCCTGGTCGACGCTGGTGGCCTCGTCGAGCCACAACCCCCGGGGCACGATCAGCCGGACCACCAGACCGGTCAACGTGATGCTGATCACGGCCAGCGTCACCGGCCGTACCAGGGCCATCCGGAAGCTCGAGATTCGTCGACGCAGCCGTTGCCAGCGGAGCGCCTCGGCCGCTCCCAGGGAAAGGGTGAGTCCCGACACCGAGGCGGCGGTGGAGAAGGCAACCGATCGGGGGTCGTGGCCGAAGTTGATGATCAACGTCGCCTGGGCGGCCACCGCCATGGCTGCCAGCACCAGGGATGATCGACCGGCGCCGGTGGCACACCGGTGGGCAACCAGGACCCGGGCGATCCCGAGCAGCGACATCGCTCCCACATAGAGGACGAGCACCCCGGCGACTTGGTGGTAGCGGGCACCGAACAGCGCGGTGACCAACGCCGTCGGGGCCAGGGCGACCACCCCGACCGCGGCGGCGCCGATGAGGGCGGTGATGCCGAGGGCCGGCCCCAGCCCGCCGTCACCGGCCCGGCTCCGGGGCAGGAGCACCAGCGGCACCGTCATGGTGGCGAACACCGAGAGCCCGCCCAGGGTGGACAGCACCGCGAACTGGCCGGCCTGCAACGGCGACAGCACCCGGTTGGCGATCAGCAGGTCCTGGTTCTGGACCACCACCAGGGCCAGGAAGGCGAGGACGGTCCAGGCCGCGGCCCGGGGCAGGGCCGGGTTTGCCGTCTCGGTGGTCGGCGGGTCGGCAGCATCGGATCCGTCCGCCGCCGAGACCCGCCCATCGTTCCAATGACGGCGGGCGATCTCCAGCGCCGCGTAGCCGGCCACGGTGACGCCGAGGGCGCCGCCCACCGCGCCCCCCACCGTGGCCAGCCCGAGCCCGAGGAGCAGCCGCACGGCCGGCTCCACCGCCAGGCTGGCAACCAGACGGGCATGGCGGTTCCAGCCGTAGAGACGGCCGCGGTCGAGCGCCAGGGTGCCGAGCGCCGGCCCGGAGAGGCCCAGGACCACCACCATGGCCACCGGCAGCCGGAGGGCGGGCCCCACCCAGGGTGAGGAGACGGCCAGGGCGACGCCCACCGCCGCGCCCCCGTAGAGCAACGCCGGGCGGAACCGGGCCACCCGCATCGGCTCCAGGGCGGCCACCGCGCTCACCGCCGATCCCGGCATGCTCAGCAGAAGGTAGAGCGCGAGGAAAGAGGCGAACTGGGCGAAGGTCCCCGGGGACAGGATCCTGGCCATGATGAGGGAGAACACCATGTTCCCCAACCCGGCGGCGATCTGCCCGGAGGCGACCGTCGCCTGATCGCGGACCGCGCCGGTTGTCGGGGCCTGCGCCCGGGGGCGCTCGACGAGTGCGGTCATCGCACCCGCGGTGGTGTCGCCGAGGTGCGGGGCGCGGGGGCCAGCGGCAGTGCCCCCAAGGAATCGGACTCCTCGGTGCGGCCGCCGCCGAGGAGGACCCGCAACAGCAGGAACCCCTCCTCGGCCCGGGCGATCTGCTCCTTGATGGCGGCCGGGGACGGACTCGCGGCTCCGACGGCGCCGGCCACCTGAGCGGCCAGCAGGCCGGGCTCGAAATCGACCGGGGCGGCCCGCTGCTCGAGCCGACGGGCCAGGGCGCCGAGCTTGGCCTCGTGGGTGACGGCCACGGTAGGGACCCCGGCGGCGGCCGCCGCGATCAGCGCATGGAACCGGAAGGACAGCACCGTCCCGGTCCCCATCATCGACTCGACCGCCGCCTCCATCGATCCGGGGGTGGGCACTTTCTCGACCGACGGGCCGAGCCGGTCGACCAGGGTGTCGATGATGGCGACGTCGTTCCCGTCGGTCAAGCCGCCGCCGTGTTGCCAGGCCTGGAGCTCCACGGCCAGGCCCATCGAGAGCAACCGGCCCAGGGTGTCCGAGAGCCGGTCGACCATGCCGGACCATCCGTCGGTCCCGGTGGCCAGGTGGGAGGGAATCACCCGCACCGCGCCATGACGGGCGGCCGGGACCCGGTCGGGCGGCGCCACCAGCGTCCAGGCCGGATCGGCACCGATGCGGAAGGGTCCGGGGACATCCGAGCGGAACATCTCGGCGGCCGACTCCTCATCCCGGAGCACCAGGAGATCGGCATGCTTGACGATGAAGCGGGCCAGGGCGCGGGCCGTCCAGCCGTCCAGGCGGCCGGCCCCGACTCCCACCATGGCCACCGGCCGGTGGAGGGCCGATGACACCGCCACCAGGGCCGCGGTATTGGCCAGCAATCCGAGCGGCCGCCGACCAGAGGAGGGATGGAGGGTCTTGAACACGGTGCCCCCTCCGACCACGATGGCGTCCGAAGCCCGGGCGGCAGCCGCGACCGCCGCGGGCCGGGACGGGATTGGCTCGCAACCCATCAGCTCGACGGCGACCGGGTCGGCGGCGGTCACCTGGAGGTGCCACTCCGGGAGGGCATTGACGAACGCTTGAAGCAGAGCATCATCCCCCAGGTTGCCCTGGCCGAACGCGCCGGCCAACAGTGCGATGGGCATCGATCACCTCCTCGTAGAGCAAGATGTGGCGGCGGGCCACGTCGTCCCAGCTGCGACCCCGGGCCAGGGCCCGGGTGGCGACGGCCAACCTCCGCAGCTGGTCGGGATCAGCGGCGAGCTCGGCCAACCGCCGGGCGAACCCGGGTGGATCGGTGGGGGTCACCAGCGCGTCGGGGGCCCCGACACAGCGGGCCAGGGACTCGGAACACAGGACCGGGGTCCCGAAACCGAGGGCCTGGGCGAACGGTCCACTGCTGGCGAACGGGCGGGGATAGGAAAGGAGCAGCACATCGGCGGCACCGAACCAGACCGCCACCTCCTGCTCAGGGACGTAGCCCACGAACCGGGCAACGGCTCCGAAGCGCCGGCGGAGGTCATCGGCGTAGGGGTCGCGCCCGGCCAGACGCGGGTGGCTCCCGCCGGCCACCACCAACTCGACGGCGTCACCGGCGATCGAGGCGGCCTCCAGGGCCTGTTCGAGACCCTTGTAGGGAGACAGGAACCCGAAGCACAGCGCGGTGAGGCGGTCGGGACGGAGGCCGAGGGACACTTTGGTCTCCGTCGACACGGCCGCCGACACCGGATCGGCCACATCCAGCCCCAACGGCACCACCACCGAGCCGGGGACCAGGTCTTCGAACGATGGCTCGTGCACCACGGTGGTCACCGACAGTTTCCGCACGGTGCGCTGCAGGGCCGAGAGTCCCCAGCGCGCCACCGGGGGCGGGACCCGCACCCGATGGACCTGGGTGAACTCCTTGTCAACCTGGGTCGGATCGACGACCTGGTGGAGGGTGACCACCGGGAGCTGGCCACTGCTCCGGAGCGTGGCCAGGGCCGGAGCCACGCCGGGCACCGACGACGGTCCTCCGTAGAGGAAGGTTTCGAACTGCAGGTGGACGATCGCCGCGCCGGTGCGTCGGGCGGCGTTGGCCGCCGCCGGAAGGGCGGTGGCCCCCCGGCGGAAGCTGCGCTCGACGGTGACCCCGTCGACCCGGGCGCGGCTGGGCTCCCCCTCGACTTCGGGAGCGATGACCTTCACCGACATGCCTTGACCGGCGAGGGCAGCGCTCAGGCGGGCGGTATAGGCCGCCACCCCGCTGGGCAGCTTGGCCCGTCGCTGCAGCCCGGGGTACGGCCCCACCATGGTCAGGTCGTCGACGATCATGCCGCGCTCGTTTCGGCGGCCACCAAGGTCTTCCCGGGCGCGGTGGGCCGCGCCGGCACCGTCGGCCGGGCGGTTTCGGTCGGTCCAGCCGACACCGAGGGAGCCTCGGAAATCGGGAGGACCCGGTGGTGGAGCCACAGCCGGAGGGAGGACATGGCCATGCGCCGGGCATCGGCACCCGCCCGCACATGCGATCCTTCCTGGTCGAGCCAGACGGTCGGGACTTCGACGATGTCGAAGCCGAGCCGGCCGGCGGTCAGGAGCAGGTCGACGTCGAACAGGAAGTCGCGCGACGACAGCAGGGGCAGTGCCTGGTCGATCACCTGGCGGCGGACCGCCTTGGCCCCACACTGGGTGTCGCGGTAGGGAAGGCCGAACAACATCCGGGTGAGGCGGGCGAACGCCCAACTGGTGATCCGGCGTGTCCGGGGCCGCGGCGTCGGGAGGACCGACGCCGGATGGTGGCGGCTGGCGATGGCTCCGTCGGCCTCCGCGGTCATCTCCACCAGCCGGAGGAATTCGGCCGGCGGGGTGGCGCAGTCGGCATCCACGAAGCCGATGACGTCCGCGTCACAGCGGCGGAACGACTCCATGATCACCCCGCCCTTACCCAGCTTCGGGTACTCGATCAGTTCCACCCGGGGATCGACGTCAGCATGGCTACGCACCACCGCGGCGGTGCCGTCGGTGCACGAGTCGAGCGCCACCAGAAATCGGGTGCGCGGCTCGGTGACCACCGAGCGGTAGGCCCGCAGTGTCCGATCGATCCGCTGCTCCTCGTTGAAAGCCGGAATCACAATGTCGAGTCGCATGCTGTCTTCACCTCCTTCATCCGTCCTGCTGGTTTCGAGCGCGTGAGTCCACGCCCCCGGGCTGGGTTACGTCTGGCTGGAGCACATCGGTCCCCGGTTTCGCCGGCCGGCGGCCGTGAACGATCCGTCAGTCGGCGGACCCGCCTCCTCCACCGTGGTCATGGGTGGCGTTGATCGGGAGGCCACCGGCGTACGGGGTGCCGGCTCCCGGGTTCGAGCCGCCATGACCTGACGTCGCGGTTCCCGGTCCCGGGTCCGATGACGGAGCCGGATTACCCGATCCCGAAGACGGCGGCGGAGCAACCGTGGTGGTGGGGGCCGACGTCGTCGATGTCGAAGTCGTCGGTGTAGTTGTCGGAGTGGTTGTCGCCGGTGGGCTCACTGCCGTCCCCGGCGGATCGGCGGCCACCGGTTGAGACCCGGTCGTCCCGGCGGTGGACTGCACATGCCCGGCCCGAGCCGCGGGGCTCGAGGTCGGAATCGCCGAGAGGGCGACGGCACCCTTCGGCGCGGATGCCCCCGGGGCGGAGGCTGCCGGAGCCGCCCGGTGACCGACCGCGGCGGGTGGCAGCGCCACGGCCGGCGGCGCGGTGGTGCCGGGCCGGTGATCCACTCCCCCGCCGGTGGCGATGCTCGATCCACCGAGCGAGCTGAGACCGACGCCCACCGTGGTGGCCGACAACACGCCGACCACCGCGGCCGACGCCATGGCCAGCCTGCGGGTCCCGGCCGACAGCCGGGGTACGCCGGCGGCGATGAATTGCCGGCGGGTGACCGTCTCCCCTTGGAGTGCAGAGGCCATGCGGCGGGCGGAGTCGAACCGGCGAGACGGGTCGGAAACCATGCTGCGTCCGATGGCGTCGACCAGCACCGGGTTGGCATCGTGGCGGAGACGATCGGCGAGCTCCTCGGTGGCCGCCACCGAGAGTTGACCGGGGCCGGTCCCCACCAGCGAGCTCAACAACACCGCCCCGAGTGACCAGACGTCACCCGCGATCGACGGCGGTGCTCCGGCAACGATCTCCGGTGGTGACCAGGCCCCGTCTCCTCCCCATCCGCCGGGCGGGGGTGCCAGGGGCCAGGGCGACAGGCGAACCGCGCCGTCGGCATCGATGCCGACGTGGCCGGGGTGCAACGACCCGAGCCGGATGCCGGCCCGGTGCAGCACCGCGAGGGCGGAGCTGAGATCGAGCCCCATCTGGGCGACGCGGTTTGGCGGATACGGAGCGGAGGCCAACTCGGTGGCCAGGGTGCGGGAAGGGCGCCGAAAGGCCACAAACGTCCGATTGCCGTCCTTGCCGCGATGGTAGGTCGAGACGACGTGGGGATGGACGGTCCGGGCCATCCGTCGACCCAACAGCCTCTGGCCGTGACGCGGCTCCCGGCCTCCACCCAGGCCCACCGCGATGCCCGTCGGTGTATCGGCCCGCTGGTCCTCGGCTTCGTAGACGGCAAGCGACGGAGTGCGAGCGAGCTCTCGATGGAGCTGGTAACGGGCGCCGATGAGATCGGCTGGCATGGGCTACCTCAGGAGTCGGTATCGGCGGGCATTGGTCAGTCGGTATCGGCAGGTAGTCGTCAGAACAAGCTCAAGCCATTCGGTTGGAAGACTTCTCGCCCGCTCTCAACTTCTCACTCTGTATGTCGGTCGAGACAGGAGCGCGTCACACATCGGGGCAAACTTCACGCACGACCAGCGCCTACGGCGGTGACGTTCCGGACACCGGTCGGAGGTCAGCTCCCAGTTGTCCGGGGCAGCTTGGTGGGCGCCACGCCGATGGCCGCGCCGACCGGTCCCAGGATCATCGGCGGCAAATAGACCACCCGCTCCGGGGCGGGCGCCGTCGGCTCCGGGGTCGCCGATGCGCGAGTCGGACGGCTACGGAGCCGAGCGACTGCCCGATGCAGGGTCCGGCGTTCGGCAGCACTGGGTTCGGCCGGCGGCGGCGCGAAGGCGCGTCCCAGCCGCTCGAGCAAACGGTCGTCATCAGGCACTTGCCCTCCCCCCGGATCCTTCTCTCTCTTCACTCTCTTCACTGATCAATGCCCGCAGACGGGTGAGGGCCCGGCTCTGCGCCATTCGGACGGCTCCGGGCTTCCTTCCCAACACCGAGGCGACCTCGTCGGTCGAGAGCCCAGCCACCACCCGGAGCTCCAGCAACTCCTGGTCCGCCGGGCTCAACTGTCCGAACGCCTGGCGTACCTCGAGGGCGTCTTCGCGGTCGAGGGCACGGTCTCCTGGTAACGGGCCGGCATCGACGACGTCGGGAATCAACCCCGGCCCCTCCCGGGCCAGCGAGCGCTGGGCATCCACCACCACGTGGCGCATGATCCCGTACATCCAGGCATCGAATCCGCCTCCCTCATTTCGCAGCCTGTCGATGTTGGCGACCGCCCGGGTCATCGTCTCGCCCACCGCGTCCTTGGCCTGCTCCTGGGTGGGCAGGCGACGAGAGGCGTAGGCCAACAACTTGGGGTAGGCCCGGCGGAACAGCGCCTCCCAGGCCGACTCATCGCCTCGCCGGGCCCGCTCCACCAGGTCGCGCACATGCTCGTTCGAGCGTTCATACGAATTTGTCGCAGAATTAATGCTGCCGTCACAGCCTGGACTGGGATTGTTCGCGCAAATATTCGCCATCAGCGGAACATACCCACGAGAGCTCGGATCGAACCGTGACGTTCCCCTGATTCACCTTCCGTTCATCGAGCCAGGTCGGCGTGGGCTTCGAGCGCGCAGTATCCACCACCTACCGAGCACCGGCACCTACGCTCCAGCAGATGGGTAGGCCGAAGGTGTACGGCGAGCGACGGGCCACTGCAGTTCGACTTCCGCCCGCGCTGCACCAGCGGTTGAGAGAGGCGGCAGCTGAACGACAGGTATCGGCGAACCTGCTGGTGGAACAGGCCATCGCCGAGTATCTCGACCGCCTGGTGCCCGTGGAGCACCTGGTCGGCGCCACCCCGTGACCCGGGGGCGTCAACGGCGCCCGCGGTCCCGGGTTCGGGTGATGGTGGGCCGGACTCGAATCGTCCCGTGTCACACCCTCCCCGTAGGGTCGCGGTCATGGTGAAGCCTCGAGGCACCTCGACCAGCAACTTCGGCGTGGGCGGCCGCGAGAATCACGATGCCTCCGCTTTCTACGCCCGGTTCCGCCCCAAGATCCTTTCCACCGAGGACACCTTGGCCGCGCCCTTCACATTGAAGAAGCCCTTGGTGTGTGGCGACTCCCGTTCGATGGACCTGCCCGACAACTCGGTGGCTCTGGTGGTCACCTCCCCCCCGTACTTCGCCGGCAAGGAATACGAGGAGGCTCTCGGCCAAGGGGTGATCCCGGCCAACTATGTCGACTACCTCCAATTGCTGAGCGACGTGTTCCGCGAGTGCCAACGGGTCCTCGAGCCGGGAGGCCGGGTGGCGGTCAACGTCGCCAACCTCGGACGCAAACCGTACCGGTCGTTGGCCGCCGATGTCATCCGGATTCTCGACGACGATCTCGGAATGCTGCTCCGGGGCGAAGTCATCTGGAAGAAGGCCGACGGCGCGGCCGGCTCCTGCGCCTGGGGGTCGTACCGCTCTCCGACCAACCCGGTCCTCCGGGACGTGACCGAACGGGTCATCATCGCCTCCAAGGGCCGATTCGACCGCGCCGTCGATGTCGAAGACCGGCGCGTCCAAGGTCGCCCGCACCAACGAACCATTTCGACCGACGAGTTCCTCGACGCCACCCTCGACCTCTGGCATATCCGGCCGGAGTCGGCTCGGCGGGTCCACCACCCGGCACCGTTCCCCGTCGAACTACCCCAGCGACTGATCGAGCTCTATACCTTCAAGGACGATCTCGTCCTCGACCCGTTCCTCGGCTCGGGCACCACTGCGGTGGCCGCGGTCAAGACCGACCGCCGCTACGTCGGCTACGACACCGACCGCGCCTACATCGAACTGGCCAAGGCACGGGTGGCCGACGAGCACAAGGCCCAGGCCGCCAAAGGCATCAAGCGAACCAAGGTGTCGCCGGTGGTGGCGCCGGCCTCGAGCAAGAACGCCAACAGCCAGTCCCGCTCCACCGAAGAGGGCAAGGCGGCCCAGGCGCTCGCCGCCGACATCCTGGAGGACGCCGGATTCGAGATCTGCCAGCGGAACTACAAGATCCCCGGTCTGGGACTGCTGGTCAACCTGGTCGCCAACGACGCCGACGGCGAAAAGTGGTATTTCGACGTGACCGGCGCCTTCACCTCGACCCGCGGGGGGCTCCTCCGCATTGACGCCCTCTGGAAGTGCCTCGGTCGGGCCAGCGTGCTGGCCACCAGCGGGGTGCGGCCGGTGGTGTTGCTCTCATCCCACCTTCCCCCGCGGCGGAGTACCGGGGACCGGGCATTACGGACGGTCGGCCCGGGCGGCGTATTCGATGTGATGGGGATGCTCAACACCTCGGATCGGGAGCGACTGGCCGGCTACGCCGGGGGCGGCCATCGCTCGAGTGCGCTCCCCGGCTTTTGGACCGCGGCCGAACTGAAGCCGTCTCGCGGATAGCGGTGCCCGACGCCACCCTGGCCTACGCAGTGGTGCGGGGGGATCCGCCGGCGGTGTACGCCGCTGATGACATCGACACCCTTCACCATGTGTTGGCCCTGAAAGTGGTGGCGGCCACGCCCGGGGCAACCATCGCACCCGGCCAACGCGAGCGCATCCGGGAAGCGCTCACCGAGGAACGTTGGGGTGACGCGGTGGTCCGATGGATCGAAGTCACCGGCATCCCGGTCGACGTCTACGCCAGCGGCTTGGCCGTATGGACGGCCGAACGGTTCTCCCAACCCGACGAAGCCGGGCTCGAGCTCCGTCTCCGGCCGCTGTTCGAAGGTGATTGAGGCACTCACCCGCCATGCCGCCGGGACATTCATCCGGCTCGCCGGCGTAGGTCGCCGGTTGACCGCATTCCAGTCCGGCGACCAGACTGCCAGCGTGCGGATACGAAAACTCCTGGTCACGGCGGCCGGGGTGCTCAGCTTGAGCGTCCTGGCCCCGACCCTGTCGGGCAGCGCCCCGGGTGCCGGAGCCGCGACTCCCGCCACCGACACCTCCGGCATCGTCTATCCACTGACGTCGTTTCTGGACTGGGCCCAGAACCCGCTGTCCAACTTCACCAATCCCACCCTAGGTGCCTACGCCTTCGGCCAGGAGCTGGCGGCGGCGCAGGCTTCCATCCAAGGCCTTCCGGCCCAGCTCGACCCCAGTGGCTTGCTGGGACCCAACGGTCCGTCGAATGCGGTGGCCATTTCCGAGGAAATGGCATCGGCGCTCATCCATCTTCGCCCCCGGGTGGCCGGGGACGATGTCACCGACATGGCCAATCCCAACTTCCTGCCCGACTACGACCACAACGGGGTCTCCGGTGACCCGGGCGACTTCGTGGCCATGTCCACCGGAGCCGCCAGCACCGGGTACTTCCTGTATCCCTGCCTGGCCGACTCGGGTGCGGTCACCTATGAGACAACCGGTGGCACCTGTGCGGCCGCGGGTACGGCCGGCGACACCTTTAAACAAGGACTGGCCCAGCGCACCCAGATCGTCAACGCTCGAGGTCTGACCCTGTCGGCCACCGTCTGGTTCCCGGCCATCGCCCTCAAACCCGGATGCCCGTCGGTGAGCCCGAACCCCTCTGGGTGCACGGCACCCGGCGGGCTCGCACCCCGGGCCTCGCTCAACGGCGGGCGCGGCCTTCCGACCGTGGTGATCTCCGACGGTCTGGCCTCGGCACAGGACTCCTATTTCTGGTTGGCGATGTCTCTGGCCCGAGCCGGCGACATCGTGGTCACCTATGACCCCGCCGGACAGGGACAGTCCGAGGGAAGTGTGGTCAACCTGTTCACGCCTTCGGTGGCCGATTGCGAGTTCGGCGGTGCCTGCCGGGACCTCCAAGATGTGCTCCGGTGGGTAGTCGGCCAGCCCATCACCCCGGTGGTGAACCTGGCCACGGCCACGCCGCTGGGGTTCTCCGGGCCGACGATGTCCCCCAACCCGGCTATCCACAACCCGGCCTACGCGCCGGCCGGTGCCAACCAGGTCGACCCGGCCCGGGGTGCCATCGACCCATCCAAGCTGGCGGTGGTCGGGCATTCGATGGGGGCCCTGAGCCTGCTCAACCTCCTCTGGTTTCAGGGGCACGGTGGGACCGGGGCGGACGGCAAGCCCCTCCCGCCCCTGGCCGCCGGCGTCGCGCTGTCCGGCGCGGGTCCGACCACCGCCACGGTGCCGGTGCAGTTCCAGACCTCCGACTTCGACGGCTCGCCCACCCTGATCGGCCCGGCGGTTGGCGGTGTCGACCTCGGCACCGGCGGCAACGGGATCGGGTACGCCGACATGAAGCCTCTCTACGACCAGCTACGGACGCAAGGCCCCGGCCAGAGCGCGCTGTCGCTCATCGTGTTGGAGGGCGGGTTGCACACCGACTTCATCGATACCCCGTTCATCACCCGCACCAATTGGTCGTTGGCCGTCTCGGCCCACTACGCCCAGGACTGGTTGGGCTGCTACCTGGACGCCAATCGGGCGGACTGCGCCTCGGCCTCGACCGCGGTGCCGCACCTCTCCAGCTCGTTCGCCAGCGAAGCCGCCGCCACCGGCCCACCGCCCCGTCAGAGTGGTTGCATCACCGTCCCCACCACCGCCTCACTGGGGGATGCACCGGGCTCATTCCTCCCGGCGATCGCCGGACACCCGGTATTCAACTGCGTCCGACCGGGGTAGCCCCGTCGCCATCACCTCCGGATTGGCTAGCGTGAGGCGGACACGCCCACCTCCGAGGAGATCAATCATGGGAACCGATGAAGCCGCCGAACAGGTGGTCAGAGACCTTTGCGACGCCGTCGGGAAGCACGATGCCGAGGCACTGCGCCAATTCTTCACCGATGATGTCGTGTACCACAACATCCCCATGGATCCCGCCGTCGGGATCGATGCCGCCATCGCGGTGGTCGACGGCTTCTTCGCCATGTCGGAGAGCCTGAAGATCGAAACCCTCCATCTGGCGGTACGCGACAACGTGGTGCTCACCGAGCGGATCGACACGTTCACGGTGGGGAGCATCGTCGCCCCCCTCCCGGTGATGGGCACCTTCGAGATCCGCGATGGCAAGATCAGCGCCTGGCGCGATTATTTCGACATGGGCCAGATCACCAAGATGCTGTCGGGAGACGCCTAACCCGCAGGCTCGGGGTGGGTCAACACGTACCACGGCGCCGGGATCTGCCCATCTCTCCTTGCTGACCTCGGTGGACGGCGTGCCTACCTACTGGCGCCTCCTTCCCATATGCTTCCGGGGTGCGGACTAGTCGGGGGGGTCGCGTCACCGTCAGTGTGGTATCCGCACTCTCCCTGACCCTGGCGGCGCTGGTCCTTCCTTCCCTTCTCTCCGGGGCCACCGTGCACGCCGCCTCGCCGTCGGGAGGACTGTTCGCCGGTGGAGGGGTGGTCGCCGAGGGCGACGCCGCCACCTACGGCAGCTTCAACGGCATCACCCTGGCGTCTCCGGCCGTGGCGATGGCGACCACCGCCACCAGCCACGGTTACTGGGTGGCGGCCGCCGACGGCGGGGTCTTCTCCTTCGGCGACGCCCACTTCTACGGTTCGACCGGAAGCTTCACCATCAACGCACCGGTGGTCGGCATGGCCGCTAGTCCCGACGGTGGCGGCTACTGGCTCACCGCCCTCGACGGCGGGGTCTTCTCCTTCGGCGACGCGCAGTTCTTCGGTTCGACCGGCGCCATGACCTTGAACCAGCCGGTGGTGGGCATGGCCGCCACCCCCGACGGACGCGGGTACTGGCTGGTGGCCTCCGACGGAGGGATCTTCGCCTTCGGCGACGCCGCCTTCTACGGGTCGACCGGCGCCATCCCGCTCAACCAGCCGATCAACGGGATGGCCTCGACCCCCGACGGCCGCGGCTACTGGTTGGTGGCGGCCGATGGGGGGATCTTCGCCTTCGGCGACGCGACGTACTTCGGCTCCGCGGCCAATGACAACATCGGCACCTCGATCACCGGCATCGCCCCCACCCACGATGGCCGCGGCTACTGGCTGGTGGCCGCCACCGCCGGCGTACTGTCCTACGGCGACGCCAAATTCATGGGCCCGTCCCCCAACCTCCCGCCGTTCTCCCCCACTGCGGCCATCGTCGCCACCCGCGACGGGGGCGGGTACTGGATCCTGCAACCGAATGACATCGCCACCGGCTTCACCGATCCGCCACCCGGGGCGGGGGGCGGGATCGTCCAGACGGCGGCATCGCAGGTCGGGCCGGATCCGCTCGCCAACCAGGGGGATTTCTGCAATCCCTACGGACCCTGCGTGGAGTGGTGCTCGCTGTTCGCCACCTGGGTGTGGAACCAGCACGGCATCGGGATCCCCCGGTACTCGTTCACCGGCGACGTCTTCGCCTGGGGGGCGGGACAGGGCCTGGACCTCGGCCCGGGGGCGGTACCCGCCGCCGGCGACTTCGTGATGTACGGGACCGGCCCGCAGTCATCCTCCAGTTCGCCGCACATGGGGATCGTCGCCCAGGTCTGGCCGGACGGGGCCATCGCCACCATCGAGGGCGACGCCGGCCCCGAGCCGAACGGCAAGTACGCGGTCATCTCCAATGGGCCGTTTCTCCCGGCCGATTCGAACCAGTACAACGGTGATCCCATCTACGGCTATGTCCAACCCTGAGCTCGGCCGATCTCTTCACGGGCCGGTGAGCAGCCCGCCGAACTTGAATCCCAACCACGGCTTGGGCCCGCCGGCCATCATCTTCCCCCGCAGGATCTGGCCCCATTGTCCGATCCGCTGGTACCCAACCAGGAGGAAGGCAACCGGGTCGGCGGAGATCCAGCAGTCGACTTTCGGGCCCGGCTCGGTCACCTCCGCGGCCCCGTCGTCGATGGCCAGCCGGTAGCGAGGACCGCCGCGGAAGCGAAGCTCGTAGCTGACGTGGAGCCCCGCCGTCTTCTCCTTGTCCACGTAGTCGGGCACCATGGTCATCACCCCGCCGATGACCAAGAGGGCATCCTGGCTGGAGATCGGCCAGGGTTGACCGGTGGCCCGGGCGATGTCGAATCCATGAATCAGCAACTCCCCTAACAGGGTGGAGGTCATCAACGGCACGGTCATCGACAGACCGTTGGCGGTGAGGATCCGCTCGTTGTCGAACCGATTGCCTCCGGCGGCGACAAAGTGCTCGACGGCCGGGACCAACCGGTGGGCCAGCTGCCCCAGGTCGGTCCCGGTGGACTCCTCCAGTTGGCGGACGTTGGCCGCTGCGCTCAACCGCGACGGGGTGCTGTGGGCCGGCGACCGGGCCAGGCCGTCACTGGCGTTGCGCTCACCGGTGACGAAGCCGGTATCGTCCTCGATCTCCGCCACCAGATGGGTGGCGGTCTCGGTCACGTTCCACGCCAGCCCCGGCACCGGCACGCTCGGGTCGGGTACCGCACCCAGCATGGCCGCAGCTCGGACGGCGGCGTCGCGGAGGGCCTGCTGCCCGACGGCGGTGGAAGGTTGTGCCTGGGTGGCCATCAGAACACCTTCAGCTCTCGGGCGACATCCAAGAGCCCCTGGTCCCCGGAGGTCTCGACGCCTTCCCCCTCCCACGTCGCCCGCTGGGTGATCCAACGGACGAAGGCGGGACTGCTGGAGCGGATCTCCGCCCCACGGTCGCCGGAACCCAGATGGATGGCCCCACCGCCCGGGCCTTCGAGCAACAGGTCGACGGTGCCACCGAGCGAGGCCAGAAGTTCGGCATTCTGTTGGGGAAGGGCGGCCTCGATCCAGTCGATGGCGGGCACCAGCCGGAGCTCGTCAGCGGCCGGAGGCTCCCCGGTCAACGGCCCCCGGGGTGCGAAGAGATCGGCGCGGATGTGGGTGAAGTGGTCGAAGGCGAAGGCATTGGGCAACACCGATGCCGGGTAGGTGCCGAGATCACCGAGCGGCACCTCGAAGTCCTGGCCCTCCAGCCCGGTCAACCGCTCGATGGCCTCGGTGCTGACCGTTTCGTAGTCGGCCACCACCTGCTCGGGGCTCCACGAACGCCGGGACTCGACGTAGACGTCCTGGGCCCGCTCGGTCGGGAGGTCGCTGGTCTCGGGCAGTTTCGACGGGTCGACCACCACCCAGAACAGCGCCCCCATGTGGGCCACCAGGTCCTGGACCGACCAGCCGGCGCAGCCGCTCTCGGTCTTCCAGTCGGCCTCGGTGAGTCCCTCACAGATCTCCAGCAGCGCCTGCCGGTCAGCCTGGAGCCCTTCGATTGCCCCTTTCATCGGGACCCTCGTTTGGTGGTCGACATATCGTAACTATTTTGCATAGTAGTACTATGTCAAGATCATGGATGAGAGTCAAGACCCGGAAACGCGCTACACAATCGGGGTGACCGAGCCATCGCCATCCGAGGCCAACCCGCCGAACCTGCGGGCCGAACAAGTGGCCCAGACCCGCACCGCCCTGACGGCGGCCGGGCGCCGGCTGTTCGGCCGCGACGGCTTTGCCGCTACCTCGGTCGACGACCTGGCCCGGGAGGCACGGGTCACCACCGGTGCCCTCTACCACCACTTCCCCTCCAAGCTGGCGTTGTTCGAAGCCGTCTTCGAAGACGTCCACACCGAACTCCTGGCCGCCTCGGCCGAGTCGGCGGCGGGCGCCCCCGGCAGTGTGGAGTTCCTGGCCCGGGCCCTCGAATCGTTCCTCGACGCCGTGCTCGAACCCGACGTCCAGCGCATCGTGATCACCGATGCCCCGGCCGTCCTCGGACTCGCCCGCTTCACCGAGTTGGACGAGCGTTACGCCTTCGCCGAGATCGTGGCGGTCATCGAGGCGGCGGTCGCCCAGGGGGAACTGCAGGTGGACGACCCCGAGACGTTCACCCGGTTGCTGTTCGGCGCCCTGACCCGGGGCGGGATGCTGATCGCCAACTCCGACCAGCCCCGGGCCACCCGGGACGCAGTGGCCAAGTCGATACGCGCCCTGCTGAGCTCCCTCTCGACGTAACCCGGTCCACCTGGCCGAAGGTGACGGTGACCGCTTGCCGGCTCGGAGCGGCCGATGGGGCTCGGATGAGCCACGGATCCTGATGTCCGGACCGTCCTCGCTGGACTCGCCCATCAGCAACGACCATATTTGAGACAGGGTGCGGGGAACCTCAACCCCTGAACAGGGAGGTCAGCGGTGAAGCGATCCGACGTAAATCCGTGGGAATGGTCCAAGGCCTTCGGGTTTTCACAAGCGGTCCAGGTTTCGGAACACACCCGGGTGTTGTTCTGCTCGGGCCAGACCGCCATCGGTCCGGACGGTGCCCCACCGGCGACGGGTGACATGGCCGAGCAGGTCATGGCGGCCATGGCCAACCTGCGGACGGTCTTGGAGGCCGCCGACATGGAGCTGGCCGATATCGTTCGACTCACGCTCTTCACCACCGATGTGGACGCGTTGTTCGCGGCCTACGGCAGTGTGGGCGAGGCGCTGGCGCCGAACCTTCCAGCCATGACCGTGATCGGGGTCAGCCGCCTCGCCTTCCCTGAGCTCAAGCTGGAGATCGAAGCCACCGCCGCCCGCTAGTCGGGCCGGGTGGCTAACGCTCCTGCAATACCGACAGGATGTTGCCGGCGGGATCGGTGAACCAGGCGATGTAGGGCCCGCCGCCGCGGAAGATGCCTTTCTCGTCGGCCTCCATGCCGTCGTACCTCTCGAAACGGACCCCCTGTTCGACCAACCTGTCAACCGCGGCGTCGATGTCGTCGACCGGGAAGTTGAGGATGGTGAACGAAGCGGGGATATGACCGGGTTTGGGGTACACCACGATGTCGGTCCCGCCGGCGATGTGGAGATGCAACAGGCCGTACTCCTCGGTCACGGCCAGCCCCAGCGTGTTCCCGTAGAAGTCCTTGGCCTTCTCGGTGTCGTCTACTGCGAAACCGCTGAATGCCTTGGTGCTGGTGAACATGGTGGGCTCCTTCGTGCTTCTCGGGTCCTTCGTTCTCAGGAGTTACGACGGAGATGCGGGCAACAAATCAGCGGTCAGCCGATGAATTAGGTGGTAGGTCCGACGTCCTATCACTGTGGGAGGACCCGACGGCGAGACGGTAGTGGTACTGGTGAGTGGGGACACCACCATGGTGTGCGGCGCGCTGCCCGACGGTCCGGTCGACCTGTCGGTCGTGGACGAGCTGGCTCGGCTGCAGCTGGCCGCCCGGCGACTCGGCTGCTCGATCGTGCTGCGCGGGGTGGGGGTCGAGCTAGCCGAGCTGCTCGACTTCGCCGGCCTCACCGACATCCTGCCCTCGGTTGACGATGACGGGAGGGAGATAGGCGGGAAGACCGAATGCGGCAAACAGGGTCGTGTCGAGGAAGGCGTGGAGCCCGGAGATCCAATCGCCTGAGATCTCGATCACCAGGATCGCCCATGGACGGTGGCCGCCCTCCCCGTCCGGGCGGTACTGCCCGAAAGCGGCACAACCATTGGCTTCGGTGGCCAGCAGCCGCGAGCCTCGGCAGCCGATGCCGGCACCCAACATCCACGTGCGGATTTCCTCCGCGCCCCGCAGCCACATGGCGTAGGGCGGCATCGACTGGACCGCGTCATCGTGGAGAAGAGAGACCAGGCTGGACATGTCGTAGCGCTCGAAGGCGTCTACGTAGCGGGCCAGCAACGCCTGCTGGTCGACCGGAAGCGCGGATGGCTGGGAATCCTCGCCCTGGCGCTCGGCGAGGGTGGCCCGGGCCCGCTGGAGCGCGCTGTTGACCGACGCCACCGAGGTGTCGAGCAGCTCGGCCACCTCGGTGGCCTGCCACCGCAACACCGAGCAGAGGATGAGCACCGCTCGCTGGCGGGCCGGCAGATACTGGAGGGCCGCGACGAAGGCCAGCCGGATGGACTCCCGGTTGGCGGCCAGCTCAGCCGGGTCCTCGTTCTCGGGCAGCACCCGGGCGTCGGGGACGGGTGTCACCCAGGCATGCTCGTCGACCATCGGGCCCAGGTGGGCCGGATCGGCTGGAGAGGACGGCCCCAGGTCCATGGGCCGGGCCCGCCGCTGGCGGCCCCGCAGCATGTCCAGACAGACGTTGGTGGCGATCCGGTAGAGCCACGACCGGACCGACGAGCGGCCCTCGAAGGAACCGAAGTTCCGCCAGGCCCGGATCATCGTCTCTTGGACGGCGTCCTCCGCCTCGAACCCCGATCCGAGCATTCGGTAGCAGTAGCCGGTGAGCTCCCGGCGATACTGCTCCAGGTCATCCGCCCGCAGGTCGCCGGGGATCGCGGGATTGGGGCGCACGGACATCGCCTCGGAGCTTACGGTGACACTCATCGGTCCCCAATCTGTGGTCTGCCGGGCACCGCCGGGAGCGGTGTCCACTGGGTATGACGACGTTGGAGGCCCAAACTCATCGAAGTACCCGCTCGTCCGACCGCGCCCACCTCCAAGGACCCGGATGTGACGGCAACTCGTAACCTCGGAACGGTCAGGGCAGGGTAGTTTCGCGGAGGGGCCTTCGGGTCCCTCTTGCGCGTCCGGAGCCACGAGGCCTACGCCATCGATCGTCAGCGTCGAGTGTTGCAAATACCTGCCTCAGCGCCCAACTCGGGACCAACGTCACCTAAGGTCGAGGCACGCAGGCGCTCCGAGGTGAGGGCGACCCCGGGAGGTTGGACATGCAGCAGGCGAAGTCGGCGGATGGCACCACCATCGCCTTTGACCGGTCCGGGGACGGGCCGGCATTGATCTTGGTCAATGGCGCCCTCAGCGACGGGGCGGCCGGGATTCCTCTCGCCGAACTGCTGGCCCCGACGTTCACCGTGTACCGGTACGACCGGCGGGGCCGGGGCTCGAGCGGCGATACCCCTCCCTATGCGCCCGAGCGGGAGATCGAGGATCTCGGGGCGATCATCGCCGAAGCCGGTGGTTCCGCGTCGGTCTACGGCCACTCGTCCGGCGGCGTTATCGGCTTGGAGGCGTCGGCTCGAAAACTCCCGATCACCCGGCTGGCGGTCTACGAGCCCCCGTACATCATCGAGGGCGATCGCACCGTCCCGGCGCCCGATCTGGGCAGCCGCCTCGGTGATCTGGTCTCGTCCGGTCGTCGGGGCGAGGTGGTCAAGATCTTCCTGACCGAAGCGGTGGGAATGCCGCCGGAGGTGGTAGCCCAGATGGAGAGCTCCCCGGCGTGGCCGGCCATGGAGGCGATGGCCCACACCATCCCTTACGAATTCGAACTAGTGGGTAACGGCAATGGGATGCCGACCGGACTCCTGGCCACGATCCAGGTACCGACGCTGGCCCTCGATGGCGGTGCCAGTCCGGACTGGGCCCGCCACTCGGTTCGGGAGGTGACATCGGTCATTCCCGGGGCCCGAAACATCACCCTCGAGGGCCAGACCCACGGTGCCGACGTCAAGCTGCTGGCCCCGGTGTTGGCGGAGTTCTTTTCCTGAAACCGTCGTCAGGCGGTGACGTCCTTGCGGGCGAAGACCACCGTGGTGGCGATCCCGAGGGCCACCAGGTAGATAAGGCTGATGATCAGCGCATGGGTGAAGCTGACCGTGGCCGCCCCCCCTTGGCCGATGGTCTCGAGGAGGGTCCCGGGCAGCCAGGCGTTGGCGCTGCCGAGCACCCGGCCGATGACGCCCTCGATGGCCAGCAGCCAGGCGAAGCCGGCGACCACCGCGAACACCGACGAGCGGAGGAACAGACCGACGGCCGTCCCGAGGGTGGCGTAACCGACAACAGCTAGCACCAGGTCGAGCAGCGCCCGGGTGAGGTCGGAGATCCCGGTGGAGGAGAACCAGGCGGCCGTCGGGATGTGACGGGCCTGGGCCAGCACCAGGGACACCCCCATGGCCACCACCGAGGCGAACAGCACCGCACCGACCATGAAGGTGATCACCGCCAGGTACTTGCCGGCCAGAAGCACCGGCCGGCGTGGCTGGCGCACCAGCAGCTGGCGGAGGGTGCCGAGGCCGTATTCTCCGGCGATCTGGGCGGCAGCAAGGCCGAAAGCGACCACCCCGAGCAGGATCACGGCCCGGTTCAAGCCGTGCACCAGACCGTTCGGCTTGGCCAGGTCGGCGAGGTTGGGCAGTCCCCCGGGCCCACTCGGTTGGTTGTTGGCTTGCGAGAACATCAGCACGGCAAACAGGGAGGCGGCGGTGGCCAGTCCGGCGTAGGTGCCGTAGAGCAGGGTCGGGCGACGGAGCTTGATCCACTCACTTCGGTAGGCGGCCAGGATCATCCGATCTCTCCCAAGGTGGCGGTTTGGCGGTCTTCGCCGGTGTGGGTCCCGGTGAGGGCGAAGAACGCCTCCTCGAGGCTGCGTTCCCGCACAGCAAGGTGGGTGAGGGCGATGCCGGCGCCCATGGCCACCCGGTTCACATCCGCCGCCCGATCACTTCCGCAGCGCACCACCACCGAGTGGTGATCGTCGTCGATGTCGGCCAGGTAGCCCGCGCCCTGGAGGACGGCGGCCAACTCACCGCACTGCTCGTCCCGCTCGGGGCGGACCACGATGTCGGACCCCTGGGACTCGCGAAGGTCCGTCACCCGACCCTGGAAGACCGAGCGTCCGGAACGGATCATGACCAGGTGGTCGCAGATGAACTCGATCTCGGAGAGCAGGTGGCTGGAGATGAAGACGGTGATCCCGTCGTCGGCCAAGGACCGGATGAGCTCCCGCATCTCGAGAATGCCCGCCGGGTCGAGGCCGTTGGTGGGCTCGTCGAGGACCAGCAGATCGGGAGCGGCCAGCAGGGCGGCGGCGATCCCCAGACGCTGCTTCATCCCGAGGGAGAAATTCCGATACCGATCGCCCGACCGTTCCCCGAGCCCCACCCGCTCGAGCACGCCGCCGATCACCCCCGGGCGGATCTGGCCGAGGGTGGCCAGCGCCCGGAGATTGTCCCGGCCGCTGAGCTGGGGGTAGAACGCCGGCGCTTCGATGAGCGCCCCCACCCGGGACAGGTAGCTCGAGGGATCGTGAAGGTCGCCGCCGAGTACGGTCCCCGCCCCTTCCGTCGGACGGATCAGTCCGAGCAGCATCCGGATGGTGGTGGTCTTGCCGGCACCGTTCGGACCGACGAACCCGCAGACCGATCCCGACGGTATCGAGAGGTCGAGGTGGTCGACGACCGTCCGGTCGCCGAAACTCTTGGTCAGTCCGGTGGTGCTGACCGCGTCAGCCAGAAGCGTCGTAGGCACAACGTCACGGTACGGCCCGGTCGGGGCGAAGACGACCTTCTCCGGGATGATTCTGCCGCCCGGGTGTCATCCTCAAGGTGGAGGCATGGGCGCGGATCTGGGCGATGAGCTGGCGATTCGCCGGGTTCGTCTGGATCCCACCGGGTGGGTGGCGTTCGATCATGCCGGCATTCAGCCAGTACTCTCGGCTCAGGTCATCACGTGATCAACTCGATGCGAACACTCGCCCGCTCCGCGACGGTCGCCGACCCGCGCCACCCACCCGGCGACGGTCTCGGTGCCCTGTTCCACCGCGTCCGCGGGTATGTCAGCGACCGTCCGCGGGCCTTCGACGCCCTCCTGGCCGCGGCGCTGCTGGCCGCCAGCACGGTGTGGCTGGCTCGTCTGCCCGACGCCGGGGTCGGTTGGTTCGTGCTCCAGGTCGCCCTCATCGTGCCCCTGGTGTGGCGACGGACCCACCCGTCACTCGTCTTCGTGATCATCGCCGCGGTTGCCTTCGCCCAGTGGCTGCTCGACTACCGGCTGATCGCCGACGGGTCCCTGCTGGTCGCCCTCTACACCGTGGCCGCCCACCAGTCGCGGGTCCGGGCGCTGGCCGCCGCCGCGGTGCTCGAAGTCGGGGTGATCATCGAGTCGGCGAGCGGGATACTGGCCGACACCTGGATCAAGTCGCTGGTCTTCCTGTCCGGGCTGGTGATGGCCGCCCTGCTGTTGGGTATCACCGTGCGCATCTGGAACGACTATCTGTCGTGGCTCGTGGAGCGGGCCGAACGGCTGGAGCTCGAACGCGACCAGCAGACCCGGCTGGCCGCCGCCGCCGAACGGGCGCGGATCGCCCGGGAGATGCACGATGTGGTGGCCCACAGCATCGCGGTGATGGTGACCCTCGCCGACGGTGCCGCCGCCATCGGTCCCACCAATCCGGCCGCCACCTCCGAAACGCTGGGGGAAGTCTCGGCCACCGGCCGCCAAGCCCTCACCGACATGCGTCGCATGCTCGGTGTGCTCCGGGCCGAGGATGTCGAGAGTGCCCTCGCCCCTCAGCCCGGCATCGGTGATCTGCCCGCGCTCGTCGGGCGGGTGCGGTCCACCGGGCTGGGCGTCGAGCTGGTGGTGGAGGGCAGCACCTTTTCCTTCCCGTCGACGGCCGAGCTGACCGTCTACCGGATCGTGCAGGAGGCGCTCACCAACGTCATGAAGCACGCCGCCGGGGCCGGATGCGCCCGGGTCGTCCTCCGCTATGACCACCCGATAGTGCACGTCTCGGTCACCGACGACGGCAGCTCGGTAGGTGGGAACGGGACCGGAGGCCATGGGATCGCCGGCATGCAGGAGCGAGCCGGGGTGTTCGGAGGGAACTTGCAGGCCGGTCCCGGCGCCGACGGAGGGTGGGTGGTCTCCACCGCTCTCCAGGTCGAGCCCACCCCCGTGCCGCCGTGACCGTCCGGGTCTTGCTGGTCGACGACCAACCCCTGATGCGCAAGGGATTCCGCATGATCCTCGACGAGGTGGAGGACATCGTGGTGGTTGGGGAAGCCGCCGACGGGCGCGAGGCGGTGCAAGCGGCGGTCAGCTGTTCACCCGATGTGATCCTGATGGACATCCGGATGCCGGGCATGGACGGCATCGAGGCCACCCGGCGGATTGTCCAACAGAACCAGCATCAACGGGTGCTGGTCCTCACCACCTTCGATCTCGACGAGTATGCGTTCGGCGCCCTGCGGGCCGGGGCCAGCGGATTTCTCCTGAAGGACGTGCCCCCCGCCGAGTTGGTGGCGGCCATCCACACCGTGGCCTCCGGCGACGCGGTGGTCGCCCCCCGGGTGACCCGAAGGCTGCTCGACGAGTACGCCCACCAGCTTCCGGTTCCGGGCGAGCCCGGCTCTCCCGACGCCAGCCGGGTGCTCGATGAGCTCACCGACCGGGAACGCGAGGTGCTGGTGGCCGTGGCCGACGGACTCTCGAACGCGGAGATCGCCGAACGCCTCTTCGTGTCGGAGGCGACGGTCAAGTCCCATGTCGGGCGCATCCTCGCCAAGCTTGGGTTGCGCGACCGGGTCCAGGTGGTGGTGCTGGCCTTTCAGGTGGGCATCGTCCGCCCCCGCTGAGGGCCAGGGCGGCTTGGTTCAGGAAGTTCGGACGGCGTAGACGACGATGCGGTGGTCGTGGGTACCGTTCACGAAGGTCCCGGCACAGCTGATGAGCGTCAGGTGGGAGAGGCCGTCGGTGGAGGGCGTCGGTGCGGAGTCAGTCACTGGGCCGGCGCCGTAGATCTGGGTGAGGACGGCCGGGTCACCGGTCTGGGCCAGCGAGTAGGTCTGCGAGCTGGTGACCGAAAATCGGACGTTTAGCCCGTTCCGGGCGTCGTGCACGACGATCAGGTCGCCGGTGTGCAGCCGATCGATGTTGGCAAAGGCGCCCGGACGGCCGAGAGGGTCGTCGACGTGGCCGGCGATCAATGCCGTACTCGCGGCTCCGGGGACCGCACTGCCGCGGTACCAGAAGGCCTGTTGCCACACCGGGTCATCCGGGGGGCCCTCCGGCGCGTCCATCACATCCGCGGATGTGATCCCCACCCCGACGACAGGGATGTCGACCTTGATGGACGGTATCTCCAGCTGCAACGGCACCGCCACCGGCCCGGCCCGCAGGCCGAGGGTGGCGGCAAACAGAGCCGCGGGAACCGGAAGGGCTCCGGCTGATGGTCGGATGACCGGAGCCAGCCCGACGACCGGTGCGGCGCCGGTGGCCGTGGGCGACGGGCCGGTGGCGATGGCATGGGAGCTCGTCAGGGCCAAGGCGACCGCGGTCCCCGCCAACAGTGCCGCGGCCACGAACACCAAGGTGGCGCGATGGGTGGACGAATCATGAGGCCGCATCGTTTCGGCCTAGTGGAGCTCCGGTGCCCGATGGCGAGCGCGCTCGCGACGTCTCAGAAATACGCCAAGGGTTCCCGCGGCGGCCGACAGCGCGGCCAACACGATGACGGGCCACGAAATCCCTCCGCGGGCAGGGGGGCCGCCACCCGTGAACGGCGTACCGATAACGGTGGGGATGGTCGAGTTGATCGTGGTGGCGCCGATGGTGGTATTCGCGAGCGTCGT
>DASZIT010000024.1:0-5089 GCA_035948855.1 Acidimicrobiales bacterium
GACGCCATGCCCACCACCGGTTTGTTCAGCCGGAGGGCGCCGGTGGACCCGAAGAAGGTGGCGTCGCCGAAGGAGAAAATGCCGCCGTCGGACGCCACCAGCCAGTAGCCCCGGCCGTCCGGGGTGGACGCCATGCCCACCACCGGTTTGTTCAGCCGGAGGGCGCCGGTGGACCCGAAGAAGGTGGCGTCGCCGAAGGAGAAAATACCGCCGTCACTGGCCACTAACCAGTAGCCCCGGCTGTCCGGGGTCGAGGCCATGCCGACGATGGGTCGGTTGAGGGCGATGGCGCCGGTGGACCCGAAGAAGGCGGCGTCACCGAAACTGAAGATCCCGCCGTCGGACGCCACCAACCAATAGCCTCCCCCGTCCGCGGTGTCGGCCACGCCCACCACCGGTCGGTTGATGGCGATCGACCCGGTCGACCCGCAGAAGGGAAGGTTGCCGAAGTTGAAGATGCCGCCGTCGCTGGCCGCCAGCCGGTAACCGGCCGGGCCCCGTGGGGGGTTGCAGGGGACGTTGACGTCGTTGCTGAGGTTGATCGGTGCCACGAACAGCCGACGCACCCCGCCACAGGCGTAGTTGGTGCACGGGCTCAGCCAACCGGCGTAACCCAGCCACCATTGCCCGCTGGGATCGGCGAACAGCGACCCGCCGCCCGGGCCGGCCACGTTCCCGTACGAGGTGAGGAAGGGACCACCGGCCGGCTGGCTGCACGGACCCAGAGGACCGCTACAGGTGGTCAACGCCTGGGCATAGCTGGCGGAGAGGAAATTCCCCGAGGAGAAGAGCAGGTCATAGGCCCCGGCACTGAACACCATTTGCGGGTCGTCGAAGGTGGTCTCCCACGGCAGGTCGGCCTGGTCCACGGTGAGCAGCACCGTCGGCGTCCCGGCGAAGCTGGTCCCGTCCGGACCGAGTGGGACCGACCACACCTGGGACGGCTGCGCCGAACTCCCGTCGTTGGACTTCCACAAGAGGTAGGCGGCCCCGGTGGCGGGATCGACGAACGGGCTCGGATCGAGCACGCCCCCCGCCGCGCAGTAGAGGGGCCCGGAGGAGGCGTCGGTGAACACTGGAGCCGCCGGGGTCAACGCCGGGGCGGTGGCCACCGACAGACAGCTGTGTCCGCTGTCGGGGGGGTTCGGGTTCACCGAGGCGTCGTAGAACATCACCCAGTGGCCACCGAAGGAGAAGACGCCGGGTGATGTCTGGGTATTGGGGGTCTCCCACGACGGCGGGAGCGGCAGCGCCGTCGATCCGAAGGATTGACCGGTGTAGGAACGCCACCCGGTGGTCGGATTGCCGGTGGTGTCGATGAGGGCCTGCAGGTTGTTCCCGAGAGGAGTCCCGGTGGTGAACGCGTAGTAGGTACCCGCAGAGGACACGATGTCGGGATCGGGAGCGTCACCCGCGAACGCCGGAGTCTGGCTGACCACCACCGATACGTGGGCTTGTGCCCGGTTGGCCAGGCCCATCCCCGCCGATGCGGCCAGGGCGACGGGGGCCAGGCCGAGTAGGAGGAAACCTACGACGGCCGACGCGGAACTGGCCTTCATCTTCGACCCCATGGGAACACCTCCTCGCGACTTGGCTGCCAGAAGTGTAGCCAGGATCCACGCGATCTTGCGGGTTGTGTCTCGGCCATAGTCCCTGGTCAGGAAGGCCAAGGGCGCCAGGCCGAAGGTCGGGGGAAGCACCGGGATTCGAGCGCCGCCGAAGACCGCGGTGGCGGCGGTTCACGGTATCGTCGGGGAAGGAGCCCTGTGGTGGATACCGATTCGTACAACCAAACCTTCGACGACGAGCCGTACATCCGCACCTGCGGGCGTTGCGGCCGTCAGACCTCACCGCGATGGTCGGAGTCGTCGTGTCTCGAAGAGGCCCGTCGGCTGGGTTGGCGGCGGGTGGCCACCTCCGATCGACCGGGCGCCAACCGGCTCGATCTGTGCGGCGACTGTGCCGACGACGCCGGGTTCGGCCCTCCCATGGCCCGCTGGGGCTACTGAGGGAGCCTCACCCTCCGCTCAGCTTCCGCCTGACGAGGTCGCGCTGTTGCTCGATGACAGGGTGGCGGTCAGAGTCAATTGCTGTTGCCCCCGATAGAGGCCGATCTTGACGCTCTGCCCGGCATGGTCACCCTGGATGACCTGCGCGAGTTGATCGGCCCCAGTCACCGGCTTCCCATCGAAGGTGGTGATCACGTCACCCTGCTGGAGCCCGGCCACCGCGGCCGGCGAACCCGACTCGACTTGGGTCACGATGGCCCCTTGGCTCGGGACGAAGTTGTAGGCGTTCTTCAGCTGCGGGGTGAGGGTCTCGATGCCCACGCCCAGGAATCCCCCGCCCTGGTTGTTGATCGACTTGTTCCGCAAGGCGGGCAGGAGCCCGGTGATCTTGTTGGACGGGATGGCGAAGCCGATGTTTTGGGCCTGAGAACTACCGTTCGAACTGGCGGCCACCGCGGTGTTCATGGCGATCACCTTGCCCGAGCTGTCGACCAACGGACCGCCGGAGTTACCCGGGTTGATGGCGGCGTCCGTCTGGAACATGTTGGTGAGGGTCTCGACCGCGTTGGAAGTCGAGTCACCGGCCTGGACGGTCCTCCCCTTCGCCGAGATGATCCCCTGGGTCACCGTCGGGGTCCCGGCCGAAAGCCCGAGGGCGTTGCCGATGGCCACCACCGCGTCACCGACCTGCACGTTGTCGGAGTTGCCGTAGCTCACGGTGGGCAGGTTCGAGGCGTTGGTGATCTTCAGGAGGGCGACGTCGTTGGCCTGGTCGGTGTCGATCAGGGTGGCCGGCATCACCTTGGTCTGGCCGTAGAGGGTCACGGTGATGGTGGTCGCTCCCTCGATCACGTGGTTGTTGGTGACGACTTCGCCGTCCGGGGTGATGATCATCCCCGTCCCCTGCTCCTCCAGGGTGCCGGCACTCCCCCCGCCTCCGAACACCCCTTGGGCGGACGGGGCCGGCGCGGTGGCATCGATCGACACCACCGCGGGGAGGACTCCGGCGATCACCTTTTCGATATTGGTCGTCCCGTTGAGCAAGGCGGGGCCGGCCGAGATCTGCTTGACCGTGGTGGTGTTCCCGTTGCTGTCGCTGGCGGCCACGATGGAACCACCCACCACCGAGCCCAGCAGCGCCGCCACCACCGCGACCACGACCCAGCGCCAGGGCCCCGGCTGCTTCTGCTTTTGCACCGGGTTGACCGGGTTGACCGGCGGCGGTCCGGCGGCGCCCCACACCGGGATGGCCCCGGTCGCCACCGGTTCGGGGCCGCCCGGCGGCAATGGGCTCCATGAAGTTCCGGGAGGGCCGGTGGGCGGAATCGCGCTACCCGGTGGCGGAGGGGCGACCGGGAACACCGGCGGTGGTGGTGGCTGGGTCCAGGCGGGTGGGGTCGGCGGGGAGGCGGGAGGGGGTCCGGCCACCGGGGTCGGCTGGGTCGGGGTGGGTGGTTCGATCGGAACCGGGGTCGTCGGCTGACTGGCCGTCGGCGGGCTCTCGGGTACCCCGTCCGGGGTTTCATTCGCGGTCGGTGTCTCGCCTTCGCCATCGGGGTGTTCCACGTACCGCTCCTCTTCGTTCACGCCCGTCGCTGGACATCGCCTCGTTGGTGGTCGGCCTTTCGCCCCCACCGCGCCGTCATCGTACGGCCGGAGCCGCCGCACATACATCCATTTCAGAGGGTTCTTAGCCGCTTCTTAGGCCACGCCTTCCCGACGGCCGCTCCTGGGGGGTGCCTGGCGGCAGTAGCGTGTCGCCGGGTATGGCGCATCGCATCGAGATCGAACTCACCAGTCAGACAGACGAGTCCACCTGGACCTGGCGCGCCGCCGGGGCCAAGCAGCCGCGCGGCACGGTAGACGCCGGCCTGGTACCGGCGGGTACCGCTACCGGCACCGTCCTCCGCGCCGAAGTGGAGACCACCCTCGACGGCACCACCGTGCTCGCCTTGCTCCCACCCAAGGGGAAGTCGGCCCCCAGGAAGATAGAGACCATCGAGGTGGTGGGCAACCCGTCGTCGGGACCCGATGTCAACGTGGTGCTGGCCTCCAAATCGAAGGGGCGGCGTCGCGACGACCGGTCTGAGGGATCCCGGGACGGATCTCGGGACGGCGCCCGGGACGGATCCCGTCGGCCCGCCGACCGTCGCCCTCGCGCCGAATCCGGCGAGCGGGGTGCCCGTCGGGACGCCCCGGCCCGCACCGGAGGCGGCGACGGACCGACTTCCGACCGACGTCGCGATCGTCCCGCCCGCCCGGGCGGCCGGGAAGGCGGGAACCGGGAAGGGCCCCGTCGCCCCGCCCAGTCGACCACCTATCGCAACGCCGCCCTCGCCACCCTCAAGCCCGAACAGCTCCCGGTGGCCGAGCAGTTGCTGCGGGGCGGTATCCCCGCGGTGCGCCAAGCCATCGAAGAACAGAACGCCCGCGCCCGGGCCGAGTCGCGTACCGAGGTCACCCCCGGTCCCCTGCTCACCCTGGCCGAAGAACTGTTGCCGATCGTCACCCTGGCGGCGTGGAAGGACCGGGCGTCGGTAGCCCGAAACGAGGGCAAGGACATCCCGCTCCGGGAGCTCCGCTCCATTGTCGCCTCCGCGTCCACGGTGACCCTGGACGAGGAAGGCCGCGACTTCTTGAAGGCGCTCCGGGCGGCTCTCGATCAGCGGGTCACCGCCCTGCGGGATGGTTGGGTGCAGCGGATCTCCATCGCCTTGGATGAGGGACGGGTGGCTGACGCCCTCCGGGTCTCCATCCGGCCTCCGGAGCCGGCCACCCGGTTGTCGGCCGAGCTCGCCGTCCGGCTCGCCGACTCGGCCGGGCAGGCCATGTCCGCCGACTCGACGCCCGCCGACTGGCTGGCCGTGCTCGAGGTGGTGGTCGATTCTCCGGTGCGCCGCAACGTCAAACCCGCGGGCCTCCCCACCGGTGCCGATGAGGCCCTGTTGGTGGCGGCCAACAAGGCGTCCGGCTACGTGCCCGAACTGGCCAAGCTCCTCGGCCTGCCGATTCCTCCGCCGCCCGGGCCGCGCCGTCCGGTGCCGGCCCGGTCGACCTCCTCCCGCCGCCGGGCCTGAAGC
>DASZIT010000025.1:0-10889 GCA_035948855.1 Acidimicrobiales bacterium
CGACCGGATCGGGGCGGACAAGGCCTTCGAGATGGGACTGTTGAACGAGGTGACCACCGCCGAGCTGCTGATGGAGCGGGCCAGGGATTACGCCCGCCGGATCACCGCCAACGGCCCATTGGCGGTCCGGAAGACCAAGGAATCGGTGCTGCGGGGACTGGCCACCGACATGAAGGAGGCCTACCGCATCGAATCGGAGCTGGCCGGGGAGGTGTTCGGCAGCGAGGACGCCAAGGAGGGGCCGAAGGCGTTCGCCGAGAAGCGGCAACCGGTCTGGACCGGCCGGTAGCGGGAGTCTTCCTTCGGACATGTTGGCGCACGCCCCGTTGATGGCCTTTATCCCGGTCCGCGATCTGCCATCGGCTCGGGAGTTCTACAGCACGACGCTGGGCCTGCCGGTCACCGACGAAAACCCGTTCGCAGTGGTCCTCGATGCCGACGGCATCATGTTGCGGCTCACCCCGGTGCCCGACCTCCAGCCCCAACCCTTCACCATTGCCGGGTGGGAGGTTCCCGACATCGAGTCCACCGTCGACGCCCTTTCCTCGGTCGGCGTCGCCTTCATTCGCTATGACGGATTGGAACAGAACGGCAAGGGGATCTGGGAGACGCCAGGCGGTGACTTCGTCGCCTGGTTCGCCGACCCCGACGGCAATACGTTGTCATTGACCAGCTTCGGCCCGGACCGGCGCTGACCAACTACCGTTTCGAGGGTGACCGTCGAACTGATCCCGTTATGCACCATCGACGTGACCCTGGCCGAGCCGATCATGGTCGGTGACGGACCGGCGGGTTTCCGGCTGATCTACGAGGTCCTCGAACTGACGGTCGAGGGCGATCGTCTCCAGGGCACCCTGCTGGGCCGTGCCGGCGCCGACTGGGTGACCGTCTCCGGAGCCGTCGGGACGATAGACGTGCGCTGCACCATCCAGACCCACGATGGCGCCAATGTCTTGGCCCAGTACCAGGGGCGGACCGACCTCAGCGGCGGACCCGGCAACTCGCCGATCTACGTGGCCCCCCGGTTCGAGACCGCCGACCCCCGCTACCTCTGGCTCAACGCCGTCCAAGCGGTCGGGAAGGGCATACTTGACGGCAGTCGGCTTCGCTACGAGTGGTACGAGGTCCGGTGAACCTCAGCTCTTCTCCATCTCGATGAGCTGAGCCAAGAGGGCCTCCCACGGCGACTTCTCCCACCCGTCCTCCTCGCCGAGGGTCTTGGCCACGCCCACTGCGTTTTCGACCCACTGGATGTGGACGTCCTCCCCGGGGGAGTACGAAGCACCCTGGGACCCCCGGAGCCCGAACTCGATCCCGAACCAGGTGTCCTTCCACTCCTGGTGGAGCTCTTTGAGCGCCCGCCACCTCGGATGGGATTGGTTCTTGTCATCAGAGACCTCGAACGCCCAGATGAAACATCGCCGGGCCCGTTCGGTGTCGGCCTTCGACGTCGAGCGGGCGATGCCTTCGGCATAGGCGTCGAGCTTGGCCACTTGTTCGGGTGGGAACTCCTCGTTGGCGTTCCGAACAAAGGACTGGAGGATTGGCGAGGGGCTGAGGGTTTTGCTCATGACCGAACACTAACCCTCGACGGCCAAACGGCCTTTCGGGACAGGCGCACTTTGCGGGTCACCCTCGAAGCAACAACGTGGCCCGCGGGGTGTACTGGCGGCCGTCGCTGGAGTGTTCCGAGGCCACCAGATCGAAGGAATCGACCTCGAAGGTCGCGGCGAAGGGGATCCCGGCGAGCGCTCGTCGGGCGGAGGTGTCGAGTCGGTGTCCCTTGGTACGGGCGATGGTGAGGTGCCCGTTGAACCGCAGCTCCCTGTCGGTCCTGGCGGGGACCACGGGAATGGTCGCCGCGCGCACGGCCGTGGCCAGGTCCTCCAGGCCCTGGGCGGGGATGTGCAACACCCGATCGCCGAACCACGCGGTTTCCGGGCCGACTCGGCACTGGATTTTCCCGGGCATGTTGGCCGCGGTGCTGTCCAGCGCGGCGGCCAGGGCAGGCACCACGTCGTCGTCCACCTCGCCGAGGAACCGGAGGGTGATGTGCCAGGTCCCGGGCCCGACCAGTCTGAGACCCTCCGTCGACCCCAGTGACAAGGATGCCAGACCCTCCAAGGTCGAATCGTCCGGCCATACCGCCACGAACAACCTCACCCAGTCACCCGGTCGAGTCAGACGGTCACGACAGCCGCTCGATGACGGTGGCGTTGGCCTGGCCGCCACCTTCGCACATCGTCTGGAATCCGTACCGGCCCCCGGTGGACTCGAGGTGGTTGAGCATCGTCCCGAGGATCCGAACCCCGCTGGCCCCGAGGGGATGGCCGATGGCGATGGCCCCGCCCCGAGGATTAAACAGGTCTGGATCTGGATCGAACGCCTTCATCCACATGAGGGCGATGGCGGCGAAGGCCTCGTTGCACTCGATGGCGTCGAAGTCGGCGATCTTCATGCCCGAACGCTCGAGCAGCCGATGGGTCACCGGCACCGGGGCGGACAAGACGATGGCGGCGTCCTCGGCCGCCACCGCGAAGTGGGCGAAGCGGGCCCGGATCGGCAGCCCCAACCCTTCGGCCACCGACCGCTCGGCGATGAGCATGGCCGCGGCTCCGTCGGTGATCTGGGAGGAGTTTCCGGCGGTGATGTCGAGGGCGGTCTCGGGCTCCCAGCTCTGGGCGGGCTTGAGGCCGGCCAATGACTCCATGGATCCGTCCCGCCGGATCCCCTCGTCGGCTTCGAGCATGGCTCCGGAGAATGACCCGTCTTCGTTCTTGATCGGCACCGGGATGGCCTCCCGGGCGAAGTGACCGGAATCAGTGGACCGCGCCGCACGCCGGTGGCTCTCCAACGAAAAGGCATCCATCTCCTCACGGGTGACGCCCCACCGGTCGGCCAGCAGCTGAGCCACCCGGAACTGGGCCCACAGGCGTCCGTCCACCGCCTCGAGGAATGAAGGAGGGAACGGACCGGTGCCACCGCGGGCGTTCGACGCCAGGGGTACCCGGCTCATGACCTCCACCCCGCAGGCGATGGCCAGGTCGTAGTGACCGGCCACCACTCCGGCGGCGGCGAAATGGGCCGCCTGCTGGGACGACCCGCACTGCCGATCGATGGTGGTGGCCGGCACCGTCTGGGGCAGACCCGCGGCCACCCATCCGTTGCGGGTCACGTTGGTGCTCTGCTCCCCCACCTGGGTGACGCACCCGCCGATCACGTCGTCCACCCGCTCGGGGTCCACGCCGGTGTGCTCGATCAGGTGGCTGAGGACGAAGGCCAACAAGTCGACCGGATGCCAATGGGCCAGCGCGCCGTTGCGCTTTCCGAAGTTGGTTCGCACCACGTCGACGATGACCGCCTCGCGTCCGCTGGTCACCATTCCGGCTCCTCTCCTCTTGCCGTTCGACCGATACGAAACCGAGTCATGGCGGCCAACGGTGCCAAGATCGGATCAGTCGATCGACGGTTTCCGAGCCGGCGGCAATCACTCGAATTCCGGCCGTTCACCTGCTCAGTCCTCGCCCATCAGATGCCTGACACTCGTATCATAGAACGGACACGAGAACCGAGGTACAGTGCATCGCCATGCCTTGAGGATCCGAAACGGTGGCGAGTTGACGCGCCGCCCACCGGCCCTCGGGGGAAGGCAAGATGGTACCGGCTCGCACCACGGGTGCGCAGAGGTAAGGGGACTGGGGGAGCATGCGACACCTGACGAGAACGACAACACGGGTGGCCGGGTCTGTCACTGCGGTACTACTGGCCGCCGGCCTCCTGGCCAGCTGTTCGAGCTCGACCCCGAGCGCGTCGTCGAGCACCACGACGACCGGGGCGTCTTCGACCTCCACCACCTCCGGTGGTCCGCCGGCATCGACCATTGTGGTCGGCGCCATCTCCACGCTCACCGGCTCCATCGCCGCCGACTTCAACGCCTTTTCACCCGGGATGCAGGCCTACTTCCAAGCCGCCAACGCCGCCGGGGGCGTCAATGGGCACAAGTTCTCGTTTTCTCAAAACCTGGATGACGGCTCGAATCCAAGCCAGTTCACCCAGTTGACCCACACCCTTCTCGATCAGGACCATGTCTTCGCGGTGGGGGTCTCCACCTTCTTCTTCAGCCCGGCCCTCTACGCCCAGTCGGGAGTTCCCACCTTCGGCTACAACGTGTCGGGCAACTGGAACGGGCCGAGCAACCTGTTTGCCGCCGGAGGTTCGATCCAGGACTACGACGCCGGTGCTCCGGCCGTGGCCTGGCTGCTGAAACAGACGAACTCCAAGTCGGTGGCGTTCATCAGCTACGGCTCCGCCATCACCTCGTCGTACAACGCCTGCAACGCCGACGCCAACAACCTGCAAAAAGCCGGGATCAAGGTGAGCTACACCGATCTCTCCGCCGGGCTCGGCGGCAACTACACCCCCGCCGTGCAGCAGATGCAGCAGAAGGGGACCGATTTCGTGGTCAGCTGCATGCAGTCCTCTGACAACATCACCCTGACCCGGGCCCTCCAGCAGTATGGGTTCAAGGGACACCAGATGTGGCTCAACGGCTATGACCAGTCGCTGCTGAGTCAGTACAGCAGTCTCATGCAGGGCGTCTACATCAACGTGAACGGGAACGTCCCCTTCCAGGTGACGACGACCTTCCCCGGCGTCTACCCCGGGATGGTGGCCTACCTCGCCGCCATGCAGAAATACCAGCCGGCCTTCGTTTCCTCGGACCAGGCCCTACAAGGCTGGGAGTCGGCCGCACTGCTGGCGGCTGGGATCCAGAAAGCCGGTGCCAACGTCACCCAGGCCAACGTCATTGCCCAGATCAACTCGTTGACCAACTTCACCGCCGGAGGGCTGAGTGCCACGACCGACTGGACCAAGGTGCACACCACCCAGACCTTCCCGGCCTGCTCGGCCGACGTGGTGGTCAAGGGCTCCAAGTTCGTTCCGGTGGCCAGCACCGGCCACCAGGTCTTCGAATGCTTTGCCCAGAATGTCAGCTTGAAGAATCCGACGCTGGCCACGCCTCCGGTCGGGACCCCAGGAACGTGACCCCCGCCGGCAGCCGGCGGTGCTCCGAGGGTGGTCGGATCCGGAGTCGCATGCGCCCCGCCGCGCATGCACGCGCCACCGCGTAGGTCTGTCGGAGCGTGGAGCATTTCCTCGGCTTCGCCATCCCGGGCATCCCCTATGGCTGCACCTACGCCATCGTGGCGGTGGGCTTGGTGCTCACCTATCAGGCCACCGGCGTGTTCAACTTCGCCTTCGGGGCCCAGGCCTACACCTCGGCCTTCGTCTACACCAAGTTGGTCCAGAACGAACAGCTTCCCGTCTGGTTGGCCTTCGTCCTCTCGGTGGTCATCCTGGCCCCGCTCCTCGGGCTGATTTTCGACCGCTTCCTGTTCCGGAAGATCCCCAACACCAACGCCACCGCCAAGCTGGTCACCGGGATCAGCCTGTTCGTCGGCATCCCGGCGCTGTTGCCGGTGCTGTTCGGCAGTCAGAACCAATACAACTCCCCGAGCATCCTGTTCAACCCCAACACCGTGTACTTCCGGGTGGCGCAGACCCCGGTGAACGGGATCTACCTCAGTTCGGTGGTGGTCACCGCCGCGGTCCTGGTCGCCCTGGTCGTACTCATGAGGTTCACCAACCTCGGCCTCCAGATGCGGGGGGCGGTCGAGAGCCGGCGTCTGGTCCAACTGGACGGGGTGAACTCCGGCCGGGTGATCGCCACCGCCTGGGCAGTCTCCAGCCTGCTGGCCGGTTTGGCCGGGGTCCTGCTCGCCCCCATCTACGGCCAACTCCAAGCCCAGGACTACGCCACCCTGTTGGTGGCCGCCTTCGCCGCCGCCGCCTGGGCCGCGCTGCGCTCCTTTCCGATTGCCGCCCTGGTCGGCATCCTCATGGGGGTGGCCGACACCGTGCTCCAGGGCTACCTGCCGGCCACCAGCTCACTCTCGGCCGCGGTGCTCCCGTCGCTGCCGTTCATCGTCCTGGTTGCCGCGCTGTTGTTGGTTCCCGGCATGCGGAGGCTGCACGACGACACCGATCCGCTCTCCTCGGTCGACCCCCCACCTCCACCCACCACCGCTTCGCTGCGGGCTCCGCAACTGAGCCGGGTGATCCGGATCGCCTGGTACGTGTTGCTCGCCGCCTTCATCGTCTCCATGTTGTCGTGGATGCCGAAAACCTGGGAGAGCGTCTTCAACTCCGGCCTGGCCTTCTCGACCATCTTCCTGTCCATCACCCTGATCACCGGCATGGGCGGCCAGCTCTCCCTGGCTCAAGCCACCCTGGCCGGGGTGGGGGCCTTCACCGCCGCCCAGCTAGCCAACCATCTGGGTCTCAACTTCCTGCTCGGCGCGTTGGTCGGGGCCGTCCTGGCCGCGGCGGTGGCCGTGATACTGGCTCTGGCTTCGCTCCGGTTGAAAGGCCTGGGGTTGGCGCTCATGACCATCGCCGCCGCCCTGTTCTTCGACAATTCGATCTTCAGCCAAATCGGGGTGAGCCATGGGGCGGCGCTCACCGTTCAGGACAAGTGGGTCGGCCTCGGGATTCTCAACGCCGACGGCCACCACCTCTTCATCATGCTGATCATCGTGCTGGTGATCTGCGTGGCCGCCGTCACCCTGGTCGGCAACGGCACCACCGGCCGGTTCCTGGCCGCCCAACGCGGGAGCGAAACCGCGGCCGCGGGGATCGGGATCAACATCACCTGGCAGCGCATCCAGATCTTTGCCCTGTCAGGGGCCGTGGCCGGCATCGGGGGGACCATGCTGGTCATCCAACAACAAACCGTCAATGCCATGCAGTTCAACTATCAGCTGGGGCTCGCCTTCGTGGTGATCGTCATCACCACCGGGGTCAGCAGCATCGAGGGAGCCATCCAGGCCGGCATGGGTTACGTGGTCGTCCAGCAGATCCTCACCTATCTGCCCGCCCGGTACGGGGGCAATGGCCTCACCTTCGTGCTGTTCGCCGCCGGGGCGCTCACCTACGTTGCCCACCCCGAGGGGATCCTCGAATACCAGAAACGCCGGTGGACGATGCGGTTCCAACGGCTGATCTACCCCGATGGCCCGTCTTCCGGGGCGCCGACGCCACCCAGCGCCGGGAGTGGCAACGGAGCCAAACCCCCCGTCGGCGTGCCCTCGCTGGGCGGGGGCTATTCCGGGGTCGCGACAGAGAGCGGAGCCGGTCATGCGGGCACCTAGAGTCTCCCGACCCCCAGCGGCCGGCCAGCCGATGGGTGTTCCCGATGGCGGACCCCTGCTGACAGTGAGCGGAGTCACCAAGTCGTTCGGGGGCATCGCCGCGGTGCGGAACGTGACCTTCACGGTGGAGCCCGGCGAGAGCGTGGGCCTGGTCGGTCCCAACGGGGCGGGGAAGACCACCCTCTTCAACTGCATCTGCGGCCAGCTCCGGCCCGAGAGCGGAACGGTGGAGCTGAACGGGTCGACGCTGGGTCGGTTGCCGACTTTCCAGCGGGCCCGCCTCGGCATCGGTCGCACCTACCAGCGGGTCGAGGTGTTCGCGGACATGACGGTGCGCGAGCATCTGCTGGTGGCCGAGCGGGCTAGGTCGGCCGAGGGACAGCTGCTGCGCGACCTGGCCAACCGGAACCGCCCGACGCCGACCGAGATGGACCGGGTGGCCGACGTGCTGGATCTGGTGGGCATCGCCGACCGAGCCGAGGCCTCGGTATCCGCCCTCGGGCTGGGGTCGTGCCGCCTGGTGGAGTTGGCCCGCGCCCTGGTCGCCGAACCGATCCTGCTGCTGGCCGATGAGCCGTCCTCGGGTCTGGATATCACCGAGACCCAGGAGTTGGCCAACGTGCTGCGCACCCTGCAACGGGAGCGGGGCATGGCCGTCCTTCTGGTCGAGCACGATCTGCACATGGTCGCCGAAGTGGTCGACCGGACCATCGTGATGGACCTGGGTGCGGTGATCGCCCAAGGGACATTCGACGAGGTCATGGCCGACTCGGCGGTTCGCCATGCTTACCTCGGGACGAGCGCATGACCGAGGTGGCGCCCGGGCCCGCCACCGTGGTCGGAGCCGGCGCTTCCGGTCAGCCGGCGCTGGAGGTCGACCACGTGAGCGCGGCCTACGGCCCCTACCGGGCGCTCTTCGACGTCACCTTCACGGTGCCGGCCGGGAGCGTCACCGCCCTCCTCGGGTCGAACGGCGCCGGGAAGTCGACCGTGGCCCGGGTGGTGAGCGGGCTGCTACCCAGCTCGGCCGGCGCCATCCGGCTGGGCGGGCAAGACATCACCGGGCGCCCGGCCTACAAGATCGCCCGGGCCGGCATGGCCCACGTCCCCGAGGGACGGGGGATCTTCGCCAACCTCACCGTCGAGGAGAACCTGGTGATGGCCTTCCGCCAGCGGGCTGGGCGGAAACAGGTGCCCGAGTCCCTCGACCGTGCCTACCAGGCGTTCCCGGTGCTCGGCGAGCGCCGCAAGCAGGCCGGCGGGACCCTTTCGGGGGGGCAACAGCGATTGCTCTCCTTGGCCAAGGTGCTGGTCGTACCCCCGCACCTACTTGTCGCCGACGAGCTCTCCCTGGGGCTGGCCCCGGTGGTGATCGAGGCCGTCTACCGGGGGCTCCGGGAGATCAATGGCGCCGGCACCGCGCTGCTGGTGGTCGAGCAGCAGGTCGACCGGGCCCTCGAGATCGCCACCGACGCGGTGATCCTCGAGCATGGCAACGTCGCCTTCGCCGGACCGGCCGACCTGGCCCTCGGGGCCATGGAGCAGGTGCTGGCCAGCCGGGGCGCCCGACCCACCCTTTGAGCGAGACGGCGGTAGCTAGCCCAGGAACAGCCGGGTCCGGTCGAACTCACGGAGCGCCCGCACCTCGCCGGGGTCGACCGGCTCGAGCTGCTCGACGGTGCGGGCCACCGAGGGCTCCCAACCGCAGGACGCCACCAGGGCCTGGACCCGGCGGTCGACCGGTTCGGTGCCGGCCGGGACCGCGGCCACCCGGAACTCGCCGTCGAGTCGCCGGAGCACGCCGCGATCGGTAACCACGCTCTCGACCCGGTGGCCGGGGGCGGTGATGTAGCCGACCGCGTCCGGGAGCCGCTCGGGGCGGGCGAGGGTGACGACCACGCAGGCCACCGCCCGGGTGGCGACGTCGTTGGCCCCGCCGGAACCGACCAGGAACCGGCCGTCGCGGAGTCGGGTGGAGTTCAGATTGCCGTTCCGGTCGACCTCGGCCGCCCCCAGGCAACCCACGGTGGCGGTCCCCGACCCGCCCACCACCATGCCGAGGACGGTCGAGGCATCGGAGAGGAACGAGGTGCCCGGGTACACCCGCTGGTTGAAGATGTATGGATCGGCCGGGGTCGGGGTGTACTGGAACAGGCCGAGCTCGGCGGTCAGACCCCCGGTCCATCCGGCTGCCTGCATCCGGCCCACCGCCACCCAGGCAGCCAGGTTGGCCGCCCCGGCACCGGCCAGCACTGCGTCGGCCCGGTGGGTGGCCACCACCGTCTCCACCTCTCTCGCCCCCAGGCTGGCGGCGACCTCCCAATCGCTCACCGGCTCGTCCTCGGGGACCGGGTGGGCGGCGGCATCCACCTTCCAGGAGGCGGGATCGGCCCGTTGTCTCAGGTCGTCGAGACGCGGGTGCCCGAGGCGGTCGAGATAGGCCTGGTGGTCGGGTGGGTCGAGGCAGGTCGTCCGGGCCCAGGCGTCGAAATCCCCGCGGGCGGCCTGGGCCGCCTCCACCCAGAAGGCGATGTCCTCTCCATAGGCGTCCGCCGGCAGGCCTGGTGCATAGAGGCCGCCGGGATGGGCGCCGAACGGGGCCTCCACCACCGCCAGCACCCGGTGGGCGGGAACCCGGACCCGATGGCCGAGTCCGTCCAGGTCGTCGACGATCCGGTCCACCGTCGCCACCACGCCCCGGCGGGCCGCCCAGGCGCCCCACACCCCTTCGAGCAGCGGTTCCGAAAACGCCAGGTTCCCCTGGGCGTCGGCCACCGCGGCGTGACAGAGGGCGACGTCGGGGGCCAGCGGTGCCAACACCCCGATCGTTCCGTATGGGGAGTCGAGCGTGGAGAAGCCGTCGTTGGCCGCCATGTCCGAACCGACCAGCGAGCCGGTGACCATGGCCGGCAGTCCCCGGGCCGCCGCCTCCAGGCGCTGGGCGAGGGTCAGGATCGACCAGTGCTCCACCTCGACGTCGCCGGACTCGTAGGCGGCGCGGAAAATGGGGTTCGGGTTGTAGGTAGGGAAACTGTTCCCGGAGTAGGCGGTCACCACCCGCTTCACCAGACCGCCGCGGAAGAAGAGGGCGCTGAGGGCACCGAGGCTGGTCATCACCAGCGTCAGCTGGGGATCGGACCCCCAGAACTGGCGGGCCATCTCCCGGGCCCCGGCCGTCCAGCGGCTGTGGCCCAACATCAGGTGCACCGAATCGCCGGGTTGGACGTGACGCTCGACCGCCTCGGCCAGGGTGACCCCGACCTCGGTCATGACTGCCATCCTTCCGTCGTCTCCGACCCGGGGCGGTCTACCCCGCGACGGAACCCACCAACCCTGACCACAATGTCAGGTTAGCCATCGGGCGGAGTACGATTCGGTTTCTGTGACCACCAACGCGGGCAAGGGCCGTGGTCGCCCACGGCGACCGGTGAACAAGGCGGGGTCAGCGGCCCCGCTGGTGGTGGCCGACCCGGCGGTCGGAATTCCGGCCAGCAAGCGGGCCCTGCGGAGCCAGGGCCGCCAGACCATGCGAAACCTGCTCGACGCGGCCATGAAGGCGTTCGACGAGCGGGGCTACCACGGCACCCGGGTCAACGATGTGGTCAAGATCGCCAACACTTCGCACGGGACCTTCTATCTCTATTTTTCCAACAAGGAAGACCTGATCCGGGCCCTGAC